>JBASRI010000525.1:0-9876 GCA_049273755.1 Thermoanaerobaculia bacterium | reverse complement strand
CCCCCGGCAGTAGGGAACGCCGTGCGAAGCACGGCGGTAATAGTCTCCCGACGAAGGAGGGAGGAGGTTCGCGATGCGGGAGCCCGCAGCGGTCGCGCAGCAGCGCGATCCGCGAGGGCGACGTTCTGGCTGGGAGGCAGGGACTCGAACCCCGATTCACTGGTCCAGAGCCAGTTGTCCTACCATTGAACGACCTCCCAGTCGTTCGCGGGACGCGGATTATCGAGGATCGAGCCCCCCCGGTCAACCGACCACCGACCCGACCCTCAGCCGCGGGCGCGGCCGGAGATAGGATCCGCCCGTGGCCATCAACGCCGAGGGCCTCGCCGCAAAGAGCTGTGTTCCCTGCCGGGGCGGCATTCCGCCGCTTCCCGAAGGCAGGGCGCGCGAGCTCGTGGCGGATACGCCCGGCTGGCGGCTCGAGGAGTCGGCCACGCGCCTGACGCGCCGGTTCGAGTTCCGCGACTTCGTCGAGGCGATGAAGTTCGTCAACCGCGTCGCCGACGTCGCCGAACAGGAAGGCCATCATCCCGACATCGCGATTCACTGGAACCGGGTTGACCTGACACTCTGGACCCACAAGATCGGCGGGCTCCACGAGAACGACTTCATCCTGGCCGCCAAGGTCAACCGGCTGCTCGAGGACCATTCCGACGCGACGATGGCGGAATAGCCCGCGGCACGCGGCAGACCACGATCCAAGGAGACCCCATGAGAAGAGTCCGCGTTTCCACGCTCGCCGCCGCGACGCTGCTCGCCCTCGCGACCGCAAGCCCCGACGCGGCCTTTGCCGCCCCGGACACGCCTGCGCGCAAGACGCCCACGCCCGCGCCCGCTCCCGACCCGCTTGCCGGAGCTCTCTCCGAGCGGATTGCGGGGAAACGCAGCCTCGACGACGTCGAGCTCGACCTGATCTGGCGGCAGGACGAGGCGCGCCTCTACGGCACGGGAGTCGGCATTTGTCGGAACGCATCCCAGATCCGCGTCCCGCGCGCCGAGCTCCTCGCGCTTCTCGAAGAGCTCCGCCAGGCGCGCTTCGGAGGCCTGCCCGACCGCTTCGGCAAGGTCGAGGACGACGAGCGCGAGGACATCGAGTACCTGAAGGGGCGGCTGACCGTCCGCGTCGGTTCCCTCTCCAAGTCCGTCACGCAAATGAGGGAGGGTGAGCAGTCGCCGGAGCTCGCAAACCTCGCCACTCGAATCCTGAAGATCTGCGACGCAGCCGCGAAGACCGGCGTCGGCGCTGCGGACCTCCCTGATGGCCTCGGCAAGCTCGCTTCGAGCAAGCTGTCACCCGAAGCGTTCGAAGCGCTGGTTCAGCGGCGCGAGGGCCGCTCGGCCTCCGGAGCGCCCGAAAACTGGATCCTCCGCATCAAAGGACGACAGGTGATCGACCGGCTGATGCCGGCCGGCCGCAAGCCCGATCCCCCCAAGGCGCTGACGCTTTCCGAAAAGCAGTTCCGCGATCTGGCCGCCTTTCTCGCGTCCAACGACGTCGCGGCGCTGCCCGGGAGCGTCTACAGCGCCCAGTACACGGACCTGCGCGTCAAGGTCCTCAACCGGGAGCGCGTCGTCTCCGGCCGGCGCCTGGGAGGGGAGAGGGCCGAGGCTCCCGGCGCTCGGCAGCAGGCCTTCGACCGCATCTACGACGAAATGCGAAGACTTCACCTGGAGGTCCAGAAGTCGGGCAAGCCCGACGCCGGGTCAGTCGAGCTGCGCTCCGAGCCCGAGTCGGAGAAGGAAGGGGGAGCGGAACGCGAACGAGAGAAGGAGCGCGAGCGCGCCGAGCGCAAGAAGCCGGCTACGTCGCCTTCCCCGGCAAGACCGTAAAGACGAGGCCCATCAGTGCAGTTCCGAGGATCAACCAACGGGCGGTTTCCCAGCCTTCGCGAGCGCGTTGCGCCTGCGGCGAGAGAGGCGCGCTCGCGGCCTCGGCAAGCTTGTCGTAGCGCGCGCTCTGCGCGGAGGCGAAGAGGAAGCCCGCCAGCCCCAGGGCGAGCAGGATCAGGCCGACGCGCCGCATGAGGTTAGTAACGGGGAAGCTTCGGGTCGATTCGCTCCGCCCACTTGTTGATCCCGCCAGCCAGGTTCCTGGCCTTCTCGTACCCGTGCTGCATCAGGAACTGGACGGCGTTGGTGCTCCGACCTCCCGTGCGGCAGTAGACGACGATGTCGTCCTCCTTCGAGAGCTTCTCGAGGCTCTGCGGCAGAGCTCCGAGCGGGATCTTGACGGAGCCCGGAAGGTCCGAGATCGCCCACTCGGGCGGTTCGCGGACGTCGACCAAGACCAATGCCTCGCCGCGGTCGCGCATCGCCTTGAGATCCTCGACGGAGACCTCGGGAACATGGTCGTGCATGGGCGCGGAAGATACCAGAGCCCCGGGCCCGCCGCAGAAGGCCTCGTAGTCGATCAGAGCGGTCACCGTGGGGTTGGGCCCGCAGACGGCGCACTGCGGATCCTTGCGGACCCTCATCTCGCGGAAGCGCATCGAAAGCGCGTCGAACAGGAGCAGACGCCCCACCAGAGACTCGCCCGTCCCGAGGATGAGCTTGACCGTCTCAGTCGCCTGCAGCACGCCGAGGAGTCCCGGCAGCACTCCCAGGACTCCCCCTTCGGCGCACGAGGGAACCAGGTCCGGGGGCGGCGGCTCCGCGTAGAGGCAGCGGTAGCACGGCCCTTTCGCCGCCCAGAACACCGACGCCTGGCCCTCGAAGCGGAACACGGACGCGTAGACGTTGGGCTTTCCGAGGAGCACGCAGGCGTCGTTGACGAGGTAGCGCGTGGCGAAATTGTCCGTCCCGTCGGCCACCACGTCGAACCCCTTCAAGATCTCCAGGGCGTTCTTCGACGTCAGCCTCTCCTCGAACGGGACGACCTCGACGTGGGGATTGGTTTGCGCGAGGCGCTCACGCGCCGCGGCGAGCTTGGAACGCCCGACGTCGCCGCTGCCGAAGAGAACCTGGCGGTGAAGATTCGACTCGTCCACCGTGTCGAAGTCCACGAGCCCCAGCGTTCCCACGCCGGCCGCCGCCAGGTAAAGGGCCGCGGGCGATCCGAGGCCTCCGGCCCCGACGATCAGGACCCGCGCCGCCTTCAGCCGGGCCTGCCCTTCCGGGCCCACGCCCGGCAGGATGAGATGGCGCGCGTAGCGCCGGACCTCCTCGGCCGAGAACGGGGGCGGCGCGGACCCGGGCATCCCCGGATTCTACTTTCGGGGCTTTGATAAATTCCGCCTCCGGAGGTCATCTTTGCTCCCAGAATTCCGCAACGAGCCCCTGACGGACTTCACGATCGAGGCCAACCGCAACACGTTCCGCGCGGCGCTGGCAAAGATCGAGAAGCGCCTCCCCATCCAGGGCAAGAACCGGATCGGGGGGAGGCTCGTGGGTGCCGCCAGGCGCTTCGAGTCCGTCAACCCGTGCGACCCCAGGCAGATCATCGGGCGTTTCCCGGAGGGCACGTCAGCCGACGCCGACGCCGCCCTGGACGCCGCGACGAAGGCCTTCCCGGCGTGGAGCCGGATGCCTGCGGGAGAGCGTTCGGCGCTTCTCCTTCGCATCGCCTCGATCCTGCGCCGCCGCAAGCACGAGTACTCCGCGATGATGGTGCTCGAGGAGTCCAAGTCCTGGGCGGAGGCCGACGGCGACACCGCGGAGGCGATCGACTTCTGCGAGTTCTACGCCCGCGAGATGGAGCGCCTGGCAAAGCCCCAGCCCCTGACACCGTACCCGGGCGAGCGCAACGAGCTCTGGCACATCCCCCTGGGGGTTGTGGTCGTGATCCCGCCCTGGAACTTCCCGCTGGCCATCCTGACCGGCATGACGACGGCGGCGCTCGTCGCCGGCAACACGGTGGTCCTCAAGCCGTCCTCCGACGCCGCGGGAATCGCGACAATGTTTCTCGAGGCCTGCGACGAGGCGGGCGTGCCTGACGGGGTCCTCAACTTCCTGACAGGCGGCGGCTCGACAGTCGGCAACGCACTGGTCGAAAGCCCGAAGACGCGCATGATCGCGTTCACCGGCTCCCGCGCCGTGGGCGTGCAGATCAGCGAGAAGGCGGGCCGCGTCGTTCCCGGCCAGATCTGGATCAAGCGCGCGATCCTCGAGATGGGCGGCAAGGACTTCATCCTGGTGGACGAGACGGCCGACATCGAGGACGCCGCCAACGGCATCGTCGCCGCGGCCTTCGGCTTCCAGGGCCAGAAGTGCTCGGCCTGCTCGCGCCTCATCGTCCACCGCAAGGTCCACGAGGACCTTCTTTCGCGCATCATCGCGAAGACGAAGGCCCTGACGGTCGGCGACGTCCGCGATCCCAAGAACGTGATCGGCGCCGTGATCAACGAGGGCGCCCAGAAGAAAATCCTCGAGTCCATCGCGATCGGCAAGAAGGAAGGGCGGATCGTCGTGGGAGGCAAGCCCGGGCCCCGGCCCGGCTACTTCGTGATGCCCACGATCGTGGACGGCGTGCGGCCGAAGGCGCGGATCGCCCGGGAGGAGATTTTCGGGCCGGTTCTGGCGGTGCTGAAGGTCCGCGGTTTCGAGGAGGGCATCGCCGTCGCGAACGACTCGGAGTACGGCCTGACGGGATCTCTCTACTCACGCGTGCGCGAGCGGTTGAAGCGCGGGAAAGAGGAGCTTTCCGTCGGCAACCTCTATCTGAACCGCAAGTGCACCGGGGCCCTGGTCGGCGTCCACCCGTTCGGCGGCTTCCACATGTCCGGAACGGACTCGAAGGCCGGGGGCCGCGAGTACCTGTATCTCTTCACGCAGCAAAAGGCGATCTCGGAGAAGCTGTAGGAATTCGAAGGAGGCACCGATGCTCGGTCACCCCCTGCTCTGGCTCCTCGTCACCGTCCTCGACATCATCGCGATCGTCTCGATCTTGAAGAGCGGCGCCGACAGCGGCACGAAGCTGCTGTGGATCATTCTCGTGATCCTGCTGCCCGTGCTCGGGATGATTCTCTACTTCATCATGGGTCCGGGCCGCCGGACCGTCGTCTGAGGTGCGACGGTGACCGAAGGCCCCTACCCGCGCCCCGCCCGTCGCTTCGAGAGCGTCGGCTTCTCGGAGATCGTCAGGGTCCGCAACCGCGTCATGGAGCTTCTGGCCTCGGGCCAGAACGTCTGGCGCTTCGAGGGCGGCGAACCCTGGATGCACACGCCCGAGCCGATCAAGCAGGCCATGACCGCCGCGCTGGCGCGCAATCAGACTCGGTACGCGCCCTCCTCGGGAATCCCGGAGCTGCGCAAGGCGATCCTCGAGAAAGTCCGGTCGCGCAACGGCATCCCGGCCGACGAGGAGAGTCCCATCGTCGTCAACGGCGGGATGCAAGGCCTCTTCGCCTCCTTCGCCGCGCTGCTCGAGCCGGGCGACGAAGTCCTGATGTTCTCTCCCTACTGGACCCCGATCGTGGACCTCGTCGCGTACCACGAGGCCAAGTCCGTTCTCGTCCCGACCGCGGCCGCGCGGCGCAAGGGCTTCTCATCCACGCTCGCGGCGCTCGCAACCACGAAGACCAAGGTCCTCTACTGGAACTCCCCCAACAATCCGACCGGAGACGTCTTCTCGCGCGCCGAGACCGAGGAAGTCGCCGCCTTCGCGCGCGAGCGCGGCCTGGCGATCATCTCGGACGAAGCATACGAGGACCTCGTCTACGAGGGCGACTCCCCCGTCGCGATCGCGTCGCTGCCCGGGATGTCGGAGCGCACGCTGACCTGCTTCACGCTTTCGAAGAGCTACTCGATGACGGGCTGGCGCCTAGGCTACGTCGTCGCGCCCAGGCGCTACCAGACTCCCGTGAAGACCGTCGTGCTCTGCACGACCAACGGGGTCTCGACACCCACTCAGTGGGCCGCCGTCGAGGCGCTCGCCCGCGGCACCGAATTCGTCGCCTCCTGGCGCGACAGCTACCGCTCCCGGCGCGACCGTCTCGCCGCGGGCCTCGAGGCCGCCGGCTTCGAGGTCGAGAGGCCGCGCGCCGCGCTCTACCTTTTTCCGAAGACGCCATCCTGGCTTCCCCCCGATTCGCGCGAGGCCGCACGCGCACTCCTGGACGGTGCCAAGATTGCCACGGTGCCGGGCATCGTCTTCGGGCCGGAGGGCGAGGGCCGGCTGCGTTTCTCCTTCTCCGTGTCGGAGGAGATGATCGCAGGAGGCGTCGAGGCGCTTCAGACGTTCGCAGCCGCGGCGACCGCCGCGCGCTAGCTTTCGACGCGGCTACCGCCGGTACGCCTCCGGCCGCCGGTCCGACAAGGCCGGAAACTTTGCGCGCGCCTCGCGCACGGCCGCGGGCTCCACGTCGGCGACGAGGACGGCCTCCGACGCTTCGCCCTCGACGAGGACTTCGCCCCAGGGAGAGATCAGGGCGGAGTCGCCGGCATAGCGCAGCCCGCCGCCTTCGCCCACGCGGTTGACGCCGGCGACATAGCAGAGGTTCTCGATCGCGCGGGCGCGGAGCAGCGTCCGCCAGTGCTCTCGCCGGGCGATGGGCCAGTTGGCGACGACGGCGAAGAGGTCGGTCTCCTCCGCGGCGAGCCGGAAGGGCTCCGGGAACCGCAGGTCGTAGCAGACAAAGGGTGTGACCCGCAGGTCGTCCACCGCGGCCGTCACGACGCGGTCGCCGCCGGCATAGACGCGGTCCTCGCCTCCGAAGGTGAAAGGGTGGATTTTTGCGTAGGTCGCGCCGGAGCCGTCGGGCCCCGCCAGGATCGCCATGTTCCAGGGCTGCGGCGTCCCGGCCTCTGGGACACTGGCCAGGATCCACAGGCCGAGCTCCAGCGCCGTCTCGCGCAGAAACGTCTCCGAGGGACCGCCCGCCGGCTGGGCGATGCGGTCCGCGTCCATCGAAAACCCCGTGCTGAACATCTCGGGCAGCAGCGCCAGCCGTGCGCCCTTCGCTCCGGCCTCCTCGAGGCGCCGCCGGGCGCGCCGGTGGTTCTCGGCGACGTCCTCCCAGGCGAGGTCCAGCTGGACGAGGGCGACCTTCACGTCTTCACCCTGGCCGCCTTCGCCCGCGGGGAGAGAGCGGAGAGTCTCTCGACCGCGGCCTCGAGCGTCTCGCGTCTCTTGCAGAACGCGAAGCGCACGTAGGTCTGCGGCTGACCGGGGTCCTCGTAGAACACGCTCGGCGGAATCGCGGCGACGCCGACCTCTTCGATCAGGTAGCGGACGAATGCGCGGTCGTCGTCGAAGCCGAAGGGCCGGAAATCCGCGCAGGCGAAGTAAGTGCCGGCCGGCGCCTGGACCGAGAACCCGATCCGGGACAGCTCGCTCACCAGGTAGTCGCGGCGCGCGCGATAGCCGCCGAGAAGCTCGGCGTAGTATTCGGGGCCGGCCTCGAGGGCCCGCGCCGCGCCGAGTTGAAGAGGCGTCGCGGTGGCGAAGGTGATGAACTGGTGGGCCGCCCGCACCGCGGCCGTCAACTCCGGAGGCGCCGCGGCCCAGCCGATCTTCCAGCCGGTCAGAGAGAAGGTCTTGCCGAAAGAAGAGATCGTGATCGTCCGCTCGCGCATCCCGGGCAGATCGGCCATCGGCACGTGGCGGCCCTCGTAGACGAGGTGCTCGTAGACCTCGTCGGTCACGCAGATCGCACCGCGCTCCCGGCAGAGCGCGCCGAGCAATTCCAGCTCCTCCCGCGAGAAAACCTTGCCGGTCGGGTTGTGCGGCGAGTTCAACAGCAGGGCGCGCGTTTTTCCGGAGAAGGCGCGGCGCGCCTCCGCGGGGTCGAAACGCCAGTCGGGAGTGCGGAGTCGGACGGTCCGCGGCACGGCTCCGGCCATGACGACGCTCGCCTTGTAGGAGTCGTACCACGGCTCGAACAGAACGACCTCGTCGCCCGGATCGCAGATCCCCTGGATCGCCGCGAAGATCGCCTCCGTCGCGCCGGAGGTCACCGTCAGCTCCGTGTCCGGCGCGTAGGCCAGCCCGTAATCGCGGAGGTACTTGGCGGAGAGCGCGCGGTGAATCTCGGGAAGCCCCGTCATCCGGGCGTACTGCCCGTGACCCGCGCGAATGGCCGCGATGGCGGCCTCTTTGGCGAAATCCGGGCCGTCGAAGTCCGGGAAGCCCTGCGCCAGATTGATGGCGCCGCGCTCGTTGGCGAGGCGCGTCATCTCGGTGAAGATCGTCGTTCCGAAGGACGACAGCCGCGAGGCCAGTGGGGGGCGCATCGCACGGGATGATACCGGCGCGAGCGGCTGATATTCTCGCCGCCGTCATGGCTCACATCAAGTCGCATTACCCGATCGCCATCATCGGCTCCGGCCCGGCGGGCTGGACGGCCGCCCTCTACGCCGCGCGAGCGGAGCTTTCCCCGGTGATCTTCGAAGGACCCCAACCGGGCGGGCAGCTCACGATCACGACCGACGTCGAGAACTACCCCGGATTCAAGCACGGGATCCAGGGGCCGGAGCTGATGGAGATCTTCCGGGAACAGGCCCGGCGCTTCGGCACGGAGGTCGTCCTGGACACGGTCACGGACGTCGACTTCGCGTCCCGCCCATTCCGGCTGACGCTCGATGCCGGCAGCTCGGTGACGGCCGACGCCGTCATCGTCTCCTCGGGCGCCTCGGCCAAGCTCCTCGACCTCGAGTCGGAAAAGCGCCTCATGGGCCACGGCGTCTCGGCGTGCGCCACCTGCGACGGGTTTTTCTTCAAGGGCAAGGAGGTCATCGTCGTCGGCGGCGGCGATACCGCGATGGAGGAGGCGACCTTCCTGACCAAGTTCGCGCCGACGGTCACCGTCGTGCACCGGCGAGAGGAGTTCCGCGCCTCGAAGATCATGCTCGAGCGCGCGCGCCACAACCCCAAGATCGCCTGGAAGCTCAACGCCACCGTCGCCGAGATCCACGGGAACGAGACCGGGGTCACCGGCGTGAGCCTGCAGGACACGCGCACCGGCAAGACGTCGGAGTTCCGGACCCAGGGCGTCTTCATCGCGATTGGCCACTCGCCAAACACGGCGATCTTCCGGGGCAAACTGGAGATGAACGAGGTCGGATACATCAAGGTCAAGCACCCCTCGACGTACACCTCGGTCGAGGGGGTCTTCGCCGCGGGCGACGTCGCAGATCCGACCTACCGCCAGGCGGTCTCCGCGGCCGGCGAAGGCTGCAAGGCGGCGATCGACGCCGAACGCTGGCTGGCTTCCCGGGGAATTCATGGGTGATTCCGGGGATGATCCCGGAGGCCCGCGCTTTCTGCCAATCCTCTTGTACGTCCTCGGATTCATGGGCGCGCTCGCCCTGCTCGCGCTCCTGGCTGCATGGATCCTGAGGCGTCTCTGACGAGAACCCCGGACCCGGGCTTCCCGTACATAAACCCCGAAGCGCATGCTGAAGTACTGGAAGGACCTGCGGCACCTGCCGCGCCCGGTGTGGACCGTCTCGGTCTCGCAGCTCGTCAACCGCGCGGGCTCGATGGTGCTCTCCTTTCTGGTCTTGTATCTGGCCACCGACCGCGGATTCTCGGCCCAGAGCGCCGGCTTCATTCTGTTTCTGTACGGCCTCGGCGCCATCGTGGCGGGGCCCTTCGCCGGACGTCTGGCCGACCGCTGGGGGGCCGTGCCGCTGATGCGCGCTTCGCTCTTCCTGTCGGGCCTGATGCTTCTGGTCTACCCCTTCGCCCACTCCCCCTTCGCGATCGGGGCCGCGACGGTGGTCCTGGCCATGCTGACGGAAGCGTTTCGCCCGGCCGCGATGGCCTTCATCGGCGAGATCGTCGCGCCCGCCAACCGCAAGTCGGCTTTCGCCGTCTACCGCCTGGCGATCAACCTCGGGATGGCGATCGGACCCGCGATCGGCGGCGTCCTTGCGACGCTGTCCTTTCGCTACCTCTTCGTCGCCGACGGCGCGACGTCGATCGCGGCCGGGCTGGTG
>JBASRI010000518.1:0-3020 GCA_049273755.1 Thermoanaerobaculia bacterium | reverse complement strand
CCTCGCTGCGCTCGGGATGACAAAGCGCCCTTACCCGCCTCTCAGGTAAGTCTCGAACTCCTCGGGGTGTGCGGCGCGCCCGCGCGCGTCCTCCGTCTCGACCACGCCCTCGCGGGCGAGCCTCGCGAGCGACTCCTCCAGCGTGACCGAGCCCTGCTTCTTGGTGATCGCGATTTCTTGATGAAGGTGCTGGAGGGCGTTCTTGCGGATGTGCTGGCGAGCGCCGTAGGAGATGAAGAGCAGCTCCGCCGCGGCGGCGCGTCCGCCGGACTTCTTGGGCAGGAGCGTCTGCGTCAGGACGGCGGCCAGCGCCATGGAAAGCTCCTGCCGGATCGTGTTCTGCCGCTCGAGCGGGAAGGAGTCCGCGACTCGGGAAATCGTGGAGGCTGCGTCGGTCGTGTGGACGGTCGAGAAGACCAGGTGGCCCGTCTCGGCGGCGGCCAGCGCGATGCGCATCGTCTCGGGGTCGCGCATCTCGCCGACCACGATGACGTCCGGAGCCTGGCGCAAGGCCGCACGCAGCGCCGTGGGGAAGTCCGGAGCGTCCACACCGATTTCGACCTGCTCGACGAGGCTCGAGCGGTGCGGGTGTTCGTACTCGATCGGGTCCTCGATCGTGACGACATGGCGCGCCTCGCGGCGGTTGATCTCCTCGACGAGGGCGGCGAGCGTCGTGGTCTTTCCGGAGCCGGTCGGCCCGCCGATCAGGACGAGGCCGCGGGACAGACGTGTCAGGGTCTCGGTCCCGGCCGGCAGGCCCAGGGACGCCAGACGCGGGGGCTGTGCCGGAAGCGCGCGCACGGCGGCGGCCGCGCGGCCCCGCTCCCGGTGGAGGTTGACGCGGAAGCGGCCGAGCCCGCGCACGCGGTGCGAGGCGTCCGCGATGCCGCTCTCGCGGTACCGGCTGCGCGCGTGGGGCGCGAGGGCGGGAAGGACGGCCTCCTCGATCTCGTCACCCGAGAGCGGCGGCTCGGCGAGAGGCTGGAGGCTCCCGTCCACGCGGATCGAAGGGGGCGCTCCGGCCACCAGCAGCAGGTCGCTGCCCGCGCGCGCGCCCAGCTCTTCGAGCCAGCGGTCCAGGCGCGCCGAGTCGGAGCCTGCCTCCGCCGCGCCCGCGCGCGGGGAAGGCCTTCCTTCGTTGAGCTCGCGGATGAGCTGATTGATGTCCGGGGTCTCGTCCTCGTCCATGTCTTCGCGGTTACAGGCTGAAAGCTCCAAGTTGCAAGAGGCCGCCAACCTTCAACCTGAAACCTGCAACAGTAGCTCTAACCTCCAAGGTGCCAATCGGTATGAGGGGTCTTGTTCTCGAAAATCCATGCCCTAAACAACCGACCGTACGTCGTGGGTTTCCAGCCGATCTCGTCGAAGAACGGCCGGAGCGCGAAGTGGAGCCGGCGCAGTTTGTACATCGGGACGCCCGGGAAGTAGTGATGCTCGAGGTGATAGGCGGAGGAGAGGTACCAGAAGTCCCAGAAGCGCGAAGGCTTCAGGATCGAGCCCCACTTGGCGGGGTTCGCGGGGTCGATCGCGTAGTGCTGGCCGAGGCGATTCAGGGCGAAGGCGATCGGGAAGACCAGAAAGACCGGCACGAGGTACACGCGGACGAGGACCCCGAAGCCGCCGATGGAGAAGATCGCGGCCATCACGGCGACGTGGAAAAGGATCGTGACACGACGCTCCCAGGCGATCTTGCGCCGGAGCGCTTCGGGGTAGCTCGCCGTCTCTCGGCGCGCGGCGCGGAAGTAGATCGGAAAAAGCACGGGTGTGAAGTAGAGGAGCTTGTACCAGGGCTTCACGATCCGGGGCGAAAGGTAATGGCGTTTGGGATCCGCCTCGGCGTCGCCGAGCTCCGCGTGGTGCGTCAGGTGCCAGCGTGTGAACTGCGAGGCCGAGATCCCGGAGGGGATCGCGTAGAGGAGCGAGAGAAACCGGTCGCCCTTCGGGTGCGGACCGTTGAAGACGGCGTGGTGAAGCGCGTCGTGCAGGAGAACGGTGAAGTTGAAGACCGTCCAGCCCGAGACGAGAGCCGCGGGGATCCAGATCCACGGCTGCCGGAAGTTCCAGGCGATCGCCGACGCCGCGAAGAGCATCAGGAACTGGCGCACCGCAACCAATGCGTGGCGGACCGGGCGCTTGTTGTGGAGCTCCTTCAGGATCTCGTGCGGGATCGCCGCGTTGAGCCGGTGGCGCAGGTCCTTCGAAGCCTTCGTCCAGTAGTGCTCGCCCGGGGCGATCTCGTCCGGGCGGGGAAGCGGCGGGGCGGTCGGGTTGGCGCTCATTGGGGCTGCCGCACCGGAAAACCCCGGGGGCGGCATCGGTATTCTCCCACAGGGGCCAGACGGCAGACGGCAGACGGCAGACGTCTATCAACCCTGCGATGGTCCGACTCCGGCTACTCTTTGAGGATGGAGGCGCGGGCGAATCTGACTGCCCTCTTCGAGGCGGCGCTCGAGGCCGTGGAGCCCGCCCGCCTCACGCGCAAGGCGTTGAAGAAGGCGGGAATCCGCCGGGCGCTTTCCCGCGCGCGGCGGGTCGGCGTCTTCGCCGTCGGTAAAGCCGCGGCCGGAATGGCCCTCGGGGCTCTCTCGGAGCTCGGGCGCCGCGATTGCCTCGTCGTCCTTCCTCGCGGACACTCGGCGGCCGGCCTGCCCCGCTCCTGCGTCGCATTCGCCTCCCATCCGGAGCCGGACGCCACGAGCGCGCGGGCGGCGCGCAGGGCGCTGCGATTCTTCGAGGGCTTCGGCGAAGGCGATGCGCTTCTCTGCCTGGTCTCGGGAGGGGCTTCGTCGCTCCTCGCGCTGCCGCGCCCGGGTGTCACGCTCGCGGAGAAGAAGCGCGCAGTGCGCGCTCTCGCCCGCCGGGGGGCCTCGATCCTGGCCGTCAATCGCCTCCGGACGTCGCTCTCCGCGGTCAAGGGCGGCCGTCTCGGGCGCGCGACGCGCGCGTGCCTCGTCACCCTCGTCCTCTCGGACGTGCCCGGCGACCGCGCCGCCGCGGTCGGCTCGGGCCCGACCGTGCGC
>JBASRI010000513.1:0-5124 GCA_049273755.1 Thermoanaerobaculia bacterium | reverse complement strand
GACCAGCGCGAGGCGAGCGGCGAGGATCTCGTCGGCCACGGCGCGGAGCTTACCGCCTCGGGTCTGCTATGCTTAGCACTCTCGGTATGAGAGTGCCAGCCATGAAGACCCTCGACCCCCGGAGCCGCGGCATTCTGAAGGAGATCATCCGCGTCCACGTGGACACGGGACTGCCGGTCTCCTCGCGCACGCTCTTCAAGGCCAACCGCTTCGAGCTTTCTCCGGCATCGATACGCAACATCATGGCCGATCTGACCGACGCGGGCTTCCTGGCCCAGCCGCACACGTCGGCCGGGCGCGTGCCAACGGACCGGGCCTACCGGCTCTACATCGACGAGCTGATGCGGCAGCGCAAGGTCGGGGACGAGGTGCGCGAGCAGGTGGACTCGGACCTCGAATCGGCCGGCGCCGACGTCTCACGCCTCTTCACTGCGGCGTCACGCCTGCTTTCGCAGCTCTCGGGCGAGATCGGCTTCGTCGTCGCTCCCGACGACCTGCACACCGTCGTCAAGAGCCTCCGCTTCCTGGGCGTGGCCCCGGGCAAGATCCTCGTCGTCCAGGTCAACGAGCCGGACGTCGTCCTCTCCCGTGTGCTCGAGACCGACGTGACGTACGATTCGGCGGAGCTGGACGCGCTCTCGGAGCGGCTGACGCACGAGTACGGCGGGCTCACGCTCCACGAAGTACGCCGGCGTCTGGCGGCGGCCGTGGCGCGCGAGAGAGCGGAGGCCGACCGGATCCTGGGACGCGCCGCGGCGCTCGCACGCCGGGCGCTCGAGAAAAAGGACGGGGAGGACCGGCTCTTCTACGAGGGGACGGCCCGACTGCTGGAGAAGCCCGAATTCGCCGACGTCGACTCGGTCCGGAAGATCTTCCAGGCCTTCGACGAGAAGGCGCGGGTGCTCGATCTCGTCTGCCGGTACCTCGACGCGCGCGGAACCAGCGTGGTGCTCAGCTCGGAGGACGACCATGCCGTGGATCCGCGGCTTTCGGCCGTCTTGACCTCGTACGGATCGGGAGAGACACTGACAGGCATGCTGGGCGTCATCGGACCGGCGCGGCGGGAGTACACTCGGGTGATCCCCGTGGTCGAGCTCCTAGGCCGGGCCGTATCGGACCGGCTGGACCGGCGCGAGGAGCGCGTCAGGGAGGGTGGTGCCGAATGAACGATCGGGACCGCGACCGCCGTCCGGTCCGCGACAAGGACGTTCTCGAAGTCAACGACTCGGGGGACTCGCTCGAAGCGGCGCTCGGCGAGGAGGAAGCCAACGCCCTGGCGGCCACCGAGGACAAGCTGCGCTCGATCCAGAAGGACCTCGCGGACCTCAAGGATCGGCACGTCCGAAAGCTCGCGGAGTTCGAGAACCACAAGAAGCGCAGCGAGCGGGAGCGGCAGGAGTACTTCAAGATCGCGCTGGCCGGCTTCGCGCACGACTTTCTGCCCATTCTCGACAACTTCGAGCGGGCCATGGCGCACGCGCGCAACGAGGACCTCGACAGCGACTTCGGGCAGGGCATCGCCATCATCCGCAAGCAGCTCGCCGAGCTCTGGAAACGGTACGGCTTGATCCCCATCGACTCCTCGGGGTCCTTCGATCCCAACCTCCACGAGGCCGTGGCCACCGAGAAGACCGACGCCGTGCCGCCTAATACGATCGTCGAGGAGCTTCAGAGGGGATACTTTCTCAATGACCGGCTGATCCGGCCGTCGTTCGTGAAGGTCGCAGTGCGGACCGACGACGCCGCCGAGGGCGCGTCCAGGCCCGACACGAAGTAGGAGGCGTCCGCGTGGGCAAGATCCTCGGCATCGACCTGGGAACGACCAACTGCTGCGTCTCCGTGGTCGAGGGAGCCACGCCGCAGGTGCTGACCAACCGCGAGGGCAGCCGCACGACGCCGTCGATCGTGGGCTTCACCGAGGACGGCGAGCGCCTCGTGGGGCAGATCGCCAAGCGCCAGTCGATCACCAACCCGATGAACACGGTCTTCGCCGTCAAGCGACTCGTGGGCCGCAAGTACGACGCCGACGAAACGCAGCATGCGCGCGAGGTCCTGCCTTACGAGATCGTCCGGGCGGTCAACGGCGACGTGAAGATCCGCGCGCGGGCCCGCGAGTACAGCCCCGAGGAAATCTCGGCGTTCATCCTCTCGGAGATCAAGGAGTTCTCGGAAGAGGCCCTCGGCGAGGAGATCACCGAGGCGATCATCACGGTCCCGGCCTACTTCGACGACGCGCAGCGCCAGGCCACGCGCGACGCCGGGCGGATCGCGGGTCTCGAGGTCCTGCGCATCATCAACGAGCCTACGGCCGCGTCCCTCGCCTACGGCCTCGACCGCAAGGGCAGCGAGACCGTCGCCGTCTACGATCTCGGGGGCGGGACGTTCGATATCTCGATTCTGCAGCTGGGCGACGGGATCTACGAGGTCAAAGCCACCGCCGGCGACACCTACCTCGGGGGCGAAGACTTCGACAAGAAAATCATGGACTGGCTGCTGGACGACTTCCGGAAGGCGACGGGCATCGACCTGCGCCAGGACCGCATGGCGCTCCAGCGTCTGAAGGAGGCCGCGGAGAAGGCCAAGTGCGAGCTCTCGACGGCCATGGAGACGACGATCACGCTGCCGTTCATCTCGGCCGACGCCTCCGGGCCAAAGCACATCAACCGCACGATCACCCGCGAGCGCTTCGAGGGGCTCGTGGCGGATCTGATCGACCGCACGGCGGCCCCGTGCCTCGACGCTCTGGCGGCGGCGGGCCTGAAGCCCTCCGACGTGGATCAGGTGATCCTGGTGGGGGGCCAGACGCGCACGCCCAAGGTGCAGCGCATGGTCGCGGAGCTCTTCGGCCGCGAGCCCAACCGCGACATCAACCCCGACGAGGTCGTGGCCATCGGGGCGGCAATCCAGGGCGGCGTGCTCAAGGGCGAGATCAAAGACGTCGTCCTCCTGGACGTCACGCCGCTGTCGCTGGGAATCGAGATGCACGGCGGCGTGTTCGAGAAGCTCATCGAAAGAAACTCCACGATCCCCACCAAGAACACGAAGGTCTTCACGACGGTCGCCGACAACCAGTCGGTCGTCGAGATCCATGTTCTGCAGGGCGAGCGCGAGATCGCCAAGGACAACAAGTCTTTGGGACGTTTCGAGCTCGTCGGCATTCCCGCCGCGCCGCGCGGCGTGCCCCAGATCGAGGTGACCTTCGCGATCGACTCCAACGGCATCGTCAACGTCTCGGCGCGAGACCTGGCGACCGGCAAGGCCCAGGGCATGCAGATCAACCCGGCCGGCGGCCTCTCCCAGACCGAGATCGACAAGATCATCAAGGAAGCCTCGGCCTTCGCCGAGGCCGACCACGAGCGACGCGAGATCGCGGCCGTCAAGAACCGGCTGGAGGGAATGATCGCCTCCAACGAGCGCGTTTTCGGGGAGTTCGGCTCGGCGCTCGGGGAGGACGAGCGCCAGCGCATCGAGGAGACTTTGAAGCGGTCGCGCGAGATCGCCGCGGGCGACTCCCGCGAGGCGTTCAACGAGGCCATCTTCGACATGCAGGGAGTCTCGAAGGTCCTGACTCGCGTCATGCTTGCCCGCGCCGGCGCCGGGGGAGGCGCGGCGGCAAGCTGAGAAGAGGTCGTGGGTTTGGGGTCGTGGGTCGTGAGCCGTCTCGGCGAGCCGACCCATGACGCATGACGCACGACCCATGACCAAACCACGATGAGCAAACGCGACTACTACGAGGTCCTCGGCGTCGGCCGCACGGCGGATGATGCGAAGCTCAAGACCGCCTACCGCAAGCTGGCGCTGGCCTACCATCCGGACCGCAATCCGAACGATCCGGCGGCGGCCGAGAAGTTCAAGGAGGCCTCGGAGGCCTACGCCGTCCTCTGCGATCCGGAAAAGCGAGCGCGCTACGACCGGCTGGGGCACTCCGGAATCGGTTCGGGCCCCGGGGGATTCGGAGGCTTTCCGGGCTTCGACGCCGGGGGATTCGGCGACCTCTCGGACCTTTTCAACGGAATCTTCGGCTTCGCGGGGGGAGGCGGCGGCGGGGCGCCGGGCCCGATGGCGGGAAGCGACCTCGTCTACCGCATGGAGATCTCGTTCCGCGACGCGGCCTTCGGGGTCGAGGCGCCGATCTCGATCTCGCGACTGGAGGGTTGCGGGGCCTGCGAAGGCACGGGCGCCGAGGCCGGCACGCGTCCCAAGACGTGTCCGGCATGCCGGGGCAGCGGGCGCCAGCGCCTGCAGCAGGGGTTCCTCCTGGTCACCCGGCCGTGCGGCGCGTGCCGCGGCGAAGGCCGCATCATCGAGAAGCCTTGCAAGGTTTGCCGCGGCGAGGGGCGGGGACGGGGGAGGAAGAACCTCACGATCAAGATCCCGGCGGGTGTCGAGTCGGGCTCGCGCCTGCGCCTGACCGGAGAGGGCGACGCGGGTCCCAACGGCGGACCGGCCGGCGATCTCTATGTCGTGTTGACCGTGGCCGAGCACGAGGCCTTTACGCGGGATGGCGACGACGTCGTCGTGCGTCTGGACCTCCCGTTCCCGACGCTGGTGCTCGGCGGCGAGGTGCCCGTGCCGACCCTCGAGGGGGAAGAGAAGCTCTCGATTCCGGCCGGAACCTCGGCGGGGGCGGAGCTGCGCCTGCGAGGCAGGGGGATCGGACGGCTGGGTCGCAGCGGCCGCGGAGATCTCGTCGCCCGCGTCGGTGTGCGGATCCCGGAGAAGCCCTCGAAGGAAGAGAAGGAGCTCCTGCGCAAGTACGCCGAGCTCATCGGCGCGCCGGTCGGCGACGCCAAGGGCGTTTTCGGAAAGGCGAAGAAGATATTCTCGTAGGGAGCGTGCGCCGCTCCCGCTACAGCCGCCTCCTCGTTCCACGCAAGGCCGGCGACGATGTCGTGCTCGGGCTTCTTGCGCTTCACGAACCTCTGGGCTTCGAACAGGCGGGGCGCGATCTCGTGGCCTTCTTCCGGGAGGCTGCCGGCGCCCGGCGCGCCTCGGACGTGCTGCGCCGAAAGGGCGTTCGTCACACGCTGACGACCGACATCCCCGAGGGCGATCCGCTCGAGGCGTATCGCGCCGCGTCCCGCGCGTTTCCGGTCGGCCGCCGCCTCTGGATCGACCCCGGAG
>JBASRI010000505.1:0-1902 GCA_049273755.1 Thermoanaerobaculia bacterium | reverse complement strand
CCGCCAAGCTCGCCAACCCCGCCTATCTCGAGAAGGCGCCGCCGGCGGTGGTCGAGAAGACCCGCCAGCGGCTCCGGGAGCTCGAAGAAAAGCGCGCGGCGCTGGGGGAGGCGTGATCGCGTTCGCGGACGGAGAGATCGAGACGGGAAAGTGGCGGGTTCTCGAGAACTACGTCGGTTTCCACGCGATCCCGTCCTCCAACGCGCTCGCCCGGGAGCTCATCGAGACGTATCTCGCCGAGGACCAGGTGCTCCCGACCAGCGTCCTCGTCGCGGAGTCGCAAACGGAGGCCTACGGCCGGGGCGGGCGCGCCTGGCATGCGCCCTCGGGCCGCGGGCTGTACCTGACGCTCGTGCGCCGGGCGAAGGAGAGCGAGCCGCTGTCGGTGGTGCCGATCGCGTTCGCCCGCTGGATCCGGGAGGCGCTCCGAGAGATCACGGGCACCGACATCGAGCTCAAGTGGCCCAACGACCTCTACATCCGCCGCCGCAAGCTCGCCGGCGTGATCGCCGAGTCGCGCACGCAGGGCGACGAGACGTATGTGGCGGTCGGCATCGGCGTCAACGTCCTGGGACTCGCCACGGAGCTCGCCGTCGCCAACGCCACGACGCTCGAAGAGGAGATGGGGCGGCCGCCCGCGATGACGCCCCTGCTTCAGGCCGTCCTCGACCGTTTGGACCGTGAGCTCGAGGCCCCGCGCTGGGAAGACGAGGTCCGGCAGTGGGAACGCGCCTCGCTGCACCGGCCGGGAGACGTCCTGACAGTGAGGTGCAATGGCGAGGACGTGACGGGCCGCTACGTCGGCCTGGATAAGGCGGGGTTCCTGAGGCTCCAGACGGAGTCCGGCGAGACGGTGGTCGCCTCGGGAGAGGTCGCGCAGTGGTGAGCCCGGCGGCATCGCGCGAGCTCCTGCTGGCCGTCGACGTCGGCAACACGAATACCGTGCTCGGCCTCTGGCGTGGGGCCGAGCTCGACCGCAGCTGGCGCCTGACGACGCGACGGGACGCGACGGCGGACGAGATCGCGCTCTCGATCCGGGGACTCTTCGCCGCCGGGCCGGCTCCGGCGGATCTCTCGCCGATGCGCGTGATCGTCGCCAGCGTCGTCCCGTCGCTGCGGTTTCCGCTGCGCCAGGCGCTGCGGCAGCTTCTGGAGCGCGAGCCGCTCTTCATCGAGCCCGGCATCAAGACGGGCATGCCGATCCTCTACGACAGTCCCCAGGAGGTCGGCGCCGACCGCATCGTCAACGCCGTCGCGGCTCTCGACCGTCTGGGCGGCCCCTGCATCGTCGTGGACTTCGGAACCGCGACGACCTTCGACGTCGTGACGACGAAGGGCGAGTACGCCGGCGGCGTCATCGTGCCGGGGATCGCGATTTCGGCCGAGGCGCTCTTCGAAAAGGCCGCGCGGCTCTGGAGGGTGGAGATCCGCCGGCCGGAGAAGGTCGTCGGCAAGACGACCGCGGGCTCGATCCAGTCGGGTCTCTACTTCGGTTATCTCTCGCTGGTGGACGGCATGATCGACCGGATCTCCGCCGAGATCGGAGCCAAGCCCGCGGTGATCGCCACCGGCGGCCTGGCCGAGCTCTTCGGCGGGGGCTCCGAGCGCATCGGGGAGGTCGATCCGCTGCTGACGCTCAAGGGACTGCGGCTCATCGATGAGCGAAACCGCGGAGGATAGGGCCTACTACGCCGCCGCCGAGGCCGCCTTCATCCGGCGGCGCGGCACGCCGTTCCTGCTCTCGCCGACGGACTTCGCGCTGCTCAAGGAGTGGCGGGCCCTGGGGGTCCCTCTCGAAGCGATCGAGGCCGGCATCGACGAGGCCTTCACGCGGCGCGAGGACCGCCGGGCGGTCGGCCGCGTCAACTCGCTCTCGTACTGCCGCGACGCGGTGCTCGAGGC
>JBASRI010000463.1:0-3051 GCA_049273755.1 Thermoanaerobaculia bacterium | reverse complement strand
TGGAGCGCGTGGTCGTCCTTGCCCTCGATCGGCTCCGAGAGCACGGCCTCGGCACGCCGGCGCGCTCTCTCGAGGCGCACGACGGCGTCCTCCGGCCCATGGTGCGAGAGACGGTCGAGGCACCTGACCAGCGTGCGCACGGGCCGGCCGTCGGCGGCCTTGACGACGCGCCGCTCTCCGCGCGCCGCGAGCTTCTCCCATCGCGCCGCGAGTGCGGTCACGGCGTCCGGAGACAGGAATCCGAGCTGTCCGACGCGGGCGAGGAGCTGGCGGTCGACCTGGAGCTGGCGCTGCTCGGCGAGGGAGCGCACGATTCCCTTCGCCTCGCGCGCCAGGTCTTTCTTACCGAGCGCGCCCGCCGTCGCGCTCACGCGCCGCAGGGCCACGCGCAGATCGTGAAGCCCCTCGGGATCGCCGCGACGCGCGGACTTGCGCGCCTTGTCCAGAGAACGCTCGCGTTGCTTCCAGAGATCGCCGGGTTCCCGCACGGGGCGCTATTATAGAGACACGAAAACGAAAAGCGACTTCACGCCCTCTTCACGCCGTCTTCACCCTGTTCCGCCGGGCGAGGGCGACAATGCCGCCGCCATGCGCACGCTCGGCGCCATCGACATCGGCACCAACAGCATCAAGCTCCTCGTCGCCAACGTCGAGGAAGACGGGGCGCTCGAGGTGCTCCTGCGCGAGAAGGCGATGGTGCGACTCGGGAGCGAGACCCTCCGCACGGGAAAGCTCTCGCCCGAGGCGATCGAGGCAGGGGTCTCGACGGTCGAGCACTTCGTCAAGCTCGCCGGCGGCTCCGGCGCCGAAGTCGTCCGCGCGGTGGCGACCTGCGCCGTCCGGGAAGCCTCCAATTCCGAGGAGTTCGTCGAGGCCGTGCGCAAGCGGACCGGGGTGCGAGTCGAGGTCATCTCGGGGGACGAGGAGGCCAGGCTCATCAACCTCGCGCTCCGCAGCGAGTTCCCCGCCCGCCAGGACCCCCTCTTCTTGATCGATATCGGGGGCGGCTCGACCGAGCTCGTGATCTCCGACGGGGCGCGTGTGCTGCTGACCGAGAGCCTCCCTCTGGGCGTCGTCCGGCTGGCCGACCGGCACGCCAAGAGCGACCCTCCCTCCGACAAAGACCTCACCGCGATGAAGAAGGAGGTCCGCGCCGCCGCCAAGCGCGCTGTCGAGGCGGTGCGCAAGAAGGGGTTCAAGACCTGCGTGGGTTCCTCCGGGACGATCCAGTCCCTCTCCCTCGTGCACGAGGCGGCGATCCTCGGCCGCGAGCCCAGCCCCACTGGCCACCGAACGCTGACGCGGGACGGCCTGAAGAAGGTCAACCGGCTCCTGCGCCGCACGACCGAGAAGGAGAAGCTCCGCGTGCCGGGCCTGGACCCGCGGCGCCGCGACATCGCGGTCCCCGGCGGACTCCTGCTCTCGTGGATCTTGAAACGGACGGGGGCGGACGCGATCGTCGTGGGGGAGCGGGGCCTGCGCGAGGGCGTCCTGCTCGACTACATCGCGCGGCATGGCGAGGCGCGTATCCCCGTCAACCGGGACATGCGGGCGCGCAGCGTCGACCGGCTGCTGCGCCGCGGCAACGCCGAGGTGCTCCACGCCGCCCACGTGGCCCGCCTGGCGTTGGAGATTTTCGACCAGACGCACGCTCTCCATCAGCTGACGGCGACCGAGCGCGAGTGGCTGCAGTACGGAGCGCTCCTGCACGACATCGGCTGCTACATCGGCTACGCCAAGCACCAGCGCCATTCCTACTACCTGATCACACATGGCGACCTGACCGGGTTCTCTGCGGACGAGATCGAGGTGCTCGCGTCGCTCGCCCGATACCACAAGGGCGGACGGCCCAGGGCGGCCCACGAGAACTGGCGGCGCTTGAACCCGTACCTCCAGGCCGTGGTCGAGAAGCTGGCCGCGATCCTGCGCGTCGCCGACGGGCTGGACCGCAGCCACCGGCAGGTCGTCACGGGCGTCTCGTGCCGGGTGCGGGCCCGCAAGATCGAGCTCGAGGCCGGCGCCCGGGCGGATTGCGAGCCGGAGCTCGACGCCGCGCGCAAGAAAGCGAACCTCTTCGAGCGGGTCTTCGACCGGTCGGTCGCGCTGCGCGCCATGCCGGCTGGCCGTTCCGAGCAGGTGCATCAGAAGGACCTGGAGATCTTGTCGGCCGAGGCGCTGTGGAACTGAAGGACGAAGTCCGAGACGGGGGACGAACGTGAAGGAGCATTTTTCCGAGCAGCTCGAGGATCTGCGACGTCAGTTGATTCTGATGGGAGGGGAGGTCGAGCGCCAGATCCACCGGTCGATCGAGGCCCTGACCGAGATGGACGCCGA
The DNA here is from genome assembly GCA_049273755.1 of Thermoanaerobaculia bacterium. Classification (GTDB taxonomy): domain Bacteria; phylum Acidobacteriota; class Thermoanaerobaculia; order UBA5066; family Gp7-AA6; genus DAHUXD01. The sequence continues at coordinate 717 of JBASRI010000463.1, read as the reverse complement.
GAAAGCGCGGTCGGTGATCGCGGCGGACGAGGAGATCGACCGTCTGGAGCTGCAGGTCGAAGACTCCGCGATCGCCCTGCTCGCCCTGCAGCAGCCGGTCGCCGTCGACCTCCGTTTTCTCGTGGCGGTCCTGAAAATCAACAACGATTTGGAGCGCATCGGAGACCATGCGGTCAACATCGCCGAGGGCGCCGAGCGACTCGCCGGGCAGAAGCCCTTCAAGCCCTTCATCGACATCCCGTACATGGCGGAGGTCGCGATCTCCATGCTGAAGCAGTCGCTCGACGCCTTCGTCAGCCGCGACGCCGATCTGGCGCGCCGCGTCATCAAGAAGGACGACATCCTGGACGAGAAGAACGTCTCGATCATCCGGGAGCTGCTGACGTACATCGCGGAGTATCCCGCACTGACGACGTACTGCATCGAGCTCATCTCGATCTGCAAGAACCTGGAGCGCGTCGGCGACCTCGCGACCAACATCTGCGAGGACACGATCTTCATCGCCGAAGCCCGGTGGGTGAAGCATCACGCCACGGAGCTGCCGTAGGTCTCAGGTCCCAGGTCCCAGGTCCCAGGTCTCAGGTCTCAGGTCTCAGGTGGTGCGTCGACTTGAGACTTGAGACTCAGTTCTTGGTCGCCGCCAGATCCACCAGCTCGATGCCGGCGTCGCGGGCCACCTTGATCGAGCGCTCGTCGCGGTAGAACTCGCCGTAGTAG
>JBASRI010000495.1:0-3394 GCA_049273755.1 Thermoanaerobaculia bacterium | reverse complement strand
GTCCCTACAAGTCCGAAGGACCCGGCGGCGCCGGCGCGCCGCCCTGGGTGCGCAAGGTCCCGATGCCGGACGACTACCGCGGGCTCTACCGCCGCGAGGACCCCGATCGCGCGGCAAAGTTCGCGGCCCACGTCGGCGAGGCCGCCCGCGAGCTGCGCCAAAACGGCCAGCCCCCGGCGGCGTTTCTCTGCGAGAGCCTGCTCTCCTGCGGCGGGCAGATCGAGTTGCCGCCCGGGTATCTCGCCGCCGCCTATCGCCACGCCCGCGCGGCCGGAGCCGTCTGCATCGCCGACGAGGTCCAGGTCGGCTTCGGGCGCCTCGGCCACCGCTTCTGGGGGTTCCAGACGCAGGACGTCGTCCCCGACATCGTCACGATGGGAAAGCCGATCGGCAACGGCCATCCCCTGGGCGCCGTCGTGACCACGCCGGCGATCGCCGCGGCCTTCGCCAACGGCATGGAGTACTTCAACACGTTCGGCGGAAACCCGGTCTCCTGCGAGATCGGTCTCGCCGTGCTGGACGCGATCCGCGACGAGCGGCTCCAGGAGCGGGCGCTTCGGACGGGCGGACGGCTGAAGCGCGAGCTCGAGGATCTTGCACGACGGCATCCGGCCGTGGGCGACGTACGGGGTCTGGGCCTTTTTCTGGGCCTCGAGCTCGTCCTCGATCGCGCCTCGCGGGAGCCCGCCGCCGCGAAGGCGGCCTACGTCGTCGAGCGCATGAAGGACCACGGCATTCTGCTCTCCACGGACGGCCCGGACCACAACGTCATCAAGATGAAGCCGCCCCTGTCGTTCCGCGAGGAAGACGCGGAGCGCGCCGCCGCCGCCTATGATCGAGTGCTTTCCGAAGATTTCGTGAGGTCGTCATGAGAAGAATCGCGCGCGTCGTCCTCGTGGTCCTCGCAGCGTTTTCGGCGCCGCTCACCGCCGCAGTGACGCCGCGGAAGACGCAGAACGTCGTCGTCGTCGTCACCGACGGCCTCCGGTGGCAGGAGGTTTTCCGCGGCGCCGAGGCCGCGCTCGTCTCCAACAAGCCGGGCGGCGTCGAGGACGTCGCGGCGACCAAGCGCGAGTTCTGGCGGGCCACGCCGGACGCTCGCCGCGAGGCCCTGCTGCCCTTCCTCTGGTCGGTCGTGGCGAAAGAGGGCGTTCTCTACGGAAACGCCGACGCGGGGAGCTCCGCGCAGGTCGAGAACGGCTTCAAGTTCTCCTATCCGGGCTACAACGAGATCATCACGGGCGCTCCCGACCCGCGCATCGACTCGAACGAGTACCCGCCCAATCCCAACGTCTCGGTTTTCGAGTGGCTGAACGCGACGCAGGACTTGAAGGGCCGCGTCGGCGTGGTCGCGGGGTGGGACGCCTTCACGCGGATCTTCAACCGCGAACGCAGCCACCTCGACATGCGGGTGGGTTGGGAGACGCCGGTCCCGAGCGCCTCGACGCCGCGCCAGGAGCTGCTGAACCGGCTCTACGGCACGATCACCCGCGAATTCGCGGACATGCCCTGGGACGCGCTGCTCCAGCAGACGCTCCTCGAGTATGTCCGCGCGAAGAAGCCGCGAGCCCTCTTCGTCGGCTACGGCGAGACCGACGAGTGGGCGCACAACGGGCGCTACGACCTGGTGCTGCAATCGGCGCGCGCCGTGGACGGGTTCCTCCGCGAGCTCTGGGAGACGATGCAGGCGATGCCCGAATACCGCGGCAAGACGACGTTCCTCATCACGACCGACCACGGCCGCGGCGACGGACCCGAGAACTGGAAGCACCACGACTGGAACGTGAACGGCGCCGAGAACATGTGGATCGCGGTTCTGGGCCCGGACACGCCGGCCCTGGGCGAGCGCACGAACGCGCCGCGCGTGACGCAAAGCCAGATCGCGGCGACCGCCGCGGCCCTTCTGGGCAAGGACTGGCGCTCTTTTAGCCCAAAGGCCGCCCCGCCCCTGAGGGATGCCATCACGCCCAAGTGACCGGCCGGCAGTCTCAAGTCTCAAGTCTCAGGTCTCAAGTGGGAAGCTCTGACCTGGGACCTGAGACCTGAGACTGAGACCTGAGACCGGCCGCGAGAAAGCTACAGCCGGACCAAAGAAGGTCCTGGCCGCGTCGCGAAGAAACGCGAGCGCTCGGTCGGATTGGGAAACGCGTCCGCGTAGGTCTCGCCCCAGCGCTTGCGGAACGCCTCCGCTTCCTCCGTCCGCACAAGCGCCCAGACGCTCCCGCCGAACCCCGCCCCGAACGCCGAGGCGGCCGCCGCCCCGAGCCGCCGCGCTTCCCGAGCCAGCAGGACCGTCTCGGGGATCTGGTTGCCCAGACACTTCTCCGCCAGATCCTGCGAGCGGTCCACGAGCCTGCCGGCCAGAGTGACCTCGCCCCGCGCCAGCAGATCCGCGACGCCGGGCACGAGCACCGTCGACTCCTCGACGAACTGCTCGAAGCGGCCCAGCAGGAGCTCGGAGGAAAACCCCGGCACGCGGAGCACGCGCAGGAGATTGCGAATGCGCTCGCGGGCCTCGGGTGCTTCCGTCGCCGCGGCGAGCAGGCTCGAGTCCTCGCGCTGGGTCGACCGGTTCCACAAATCGAGGATCGCCGCCGCCGAGAGCGAAACGCGATTGTACCGGTCCTTGGCCTCGCCGGACTTATCGGCTGCCACACCGCTCGAGGCGACGACGAAGGTCCATTCCTTCGGCAGCGCCATTCGGCGCTCCTGCCGCACCGGGCAGAAGACGTACTGCGCGATCTCTCCGGCGCGGCTGCAGAGGATCGCGGTCTGGTCCTCGCTGCCCCCGAACGTTCCGACGCCCCGGTCCCCCGAGAACGCGCCGAACCCGCGCCCGTTCTCGAGCGCGCCCAGGTAGCCGCCCAGATCCTCGGAGCTGCGGATGTTCGCCCGGTATTCGGGCCGCTCCGCCAGCGCGTTGACCTCCGACAGAACGGTGAACAGGGCGACCACGAGAGCGCTCGAGCTGGACAATCCCGCAGCGCGCGGCAGGTCGCTCGCGAGCGCGATGTCGGCGCCGCACAGGGCTCCCGGGAAGTTGCGGGCGATGCGCCCCGCGACCGTTTCCAGGTAGACCTTCCAGCCGGTCGCCGCCGGGACCATGGCCGGATCCAGCACGACCTCCGCGCTCTGCCGACGCGCCGCGTCCACCACGCGCACGGTCCGGTCGCCGCGGGGAGCCGCGGCCACGCAGAAGCCGCGCCCTACGGCGCACAACAGGCTGCGGCCACCGGCGTAGTCCGTGTGCTTGCCCAGGACTTCGATGCGGCCAGGGACGAACCACCTCCGCACGCCCCCGGAAGGCGCGGAAGCCGCGCGCAAAGCCGCGTCCACGTCGGCGAAGAGCTCGCGCTTGCGGCGCGCCTCGGCGGGCGAGAGCCCGGCGGCCGCC
>JBASRI010000044.1:0-8066 GCA_049273755.1 Thermoanaerobaculia bacterium | reverse complement strand
GGCCCCGCGGCCGCCCGGCGCGCCTGAGAGAGCCGCGGCGCGACCACCGCGATGGCTTCCGTCACTCGGGGGATTCTAAGACGGCGGCGGATGCCCTAAACTGACGCCACAAGCCTCATGCAGCCCCATCAATTCTCCCTGCTCGTCCAGGCCGCGGGAACCGTCCTGCTGTTCGTCGTCTTCCTGCTGCTCTACCGGAAGTTCCGGAGGCCGCCGTTCCTGGACTGGATCGCCTCGTGGGGGTTCTTCCTCGTCAGCCTCCTGCTGCTCTGGTTCGTCCGCTCTCCGCTCGTCGAGCCGCCGCGGCTCCTGGTCCTGGCCCAGCTCGCCGCGATGATGGGGCACGTCTTCTTCCTCCTGCGTGGCGTCTGGCGTTTCCGCGACGATCAGCCCGTCTCGCACCCGATGGAGATGCTTTGGGCCGTACCCATCCTGGCAGCGGCCTGGTGGCTGTCGTCGATGCCGGTGACTCCGGCGGTGGGATGGGCGGCGCCGCTCTCTTTCCTGCGGGCCGCCGCCTACCTCGTCGCCGCGGTCTCCTTCGCCGTGACTCCGGGCTCGGTCGGCGGGCGCGCGATCCTGTCGCTGTCGTTTCTGGCTTGGGGCTTCGAGCGCGCCGTCATCGGCTTCGCCTACCAGCGCTACGGCGACATGGTCGCCATGCCGGAGCCGCTTCAGCTCGCGTACTTCGTCGAGATGTTCCTGGAGATGACGATCGGAGTCGGGATCATCATCCTCCTCTTCGAGGCCAGCCAATCGCAGCTCCAGGAGGAGATGCAGCGCCTCGTCGAGGACGATTCCCAGGCCAAGGAGATGGGGATCCGCGACCGCCTCACGGGCCTGTACAACCGGCACTATTTCAACGACGTCATCCGCCGGGAGCTGGCCCGGTCGCGGAGGCACGGGTCGGGGCTCTCGGTCCTGCTGATCGACGTGGACCGCTTCAAGGAGATCAACGACGTGCGGGGGCACCTGGTCGGGGACGAGGTCCTGCAGTTCGTGGCCAACTACCTGACTGCCTGCATTCGGGAGTCGGACCTGGTCTTCCGCTGGGGCGGCGACGAGTTTCTCGTTCTTCTGACGCACTCGGACGAGGCCACCGCGGCGCAGAAGGCCGAGGAACTGGGCCGGCGCCTGCCCCACATTCCAGGCGCCGAGCAGCTCCAGCCCACGCTCTCGGTCGGCTGGGCCACGCACCGTCCCAAGGCCGAATTTCCGAAGACGCTGGCCGAGGCCGACGCCCGTATGTACGAGATGAAGCTCAGCCGGAAGCGCGAGCGAGAGAAGCGAGAGCTGGATCTGGGGCGTCTCTGAGCAGCTCGTAGACCTCACGCGCCGGCAGCCCCATCACGTTCGTGAAGGACCCGCGGATCTCGGCGATGAAGCGTGCCCCTAGCCCCTGCACGGCATAGGCACCGGCCTTGTCCCGGGGTTCTCCGGTCGCGGCGTACCACGCGATCTCCTCCGGACCCATCGAAGAGAAGCGCACCCGCGAAACCGCCGAAGCTCCATGAGGCGCTCCACCTCCGCGCCGGAGGCGCACGGCCGTGACCACGCCGTGCTCGCGGCCGGAGAGACGTGAAAGCATCTCCCGGACCTCCCGGTCGTCGCGGGGCTTGCCGAGCACGGCGCCGTCCAGGAACACGAGCGTGTCCGCAGCCAGCACCCAGACGTCGGGGTCCCGGGCCGCCGCGCGCGCGGCCTTCTCGTCCGCCAGCCGCGCGGCCGCGGCCTCGGCGGTCTCGCCGGGCAGGATCTCCTCCGCGACCTCGGTCGGGCGCACGGCGAACGGGATCCCGAGCGAGCGGAGGATCTCGGCGCGGCGGGGAGAAGCGGAGGCGAGGACGAGGGTCGCGGCGGCGAGCATCGCCGCGAAGCGTATTACGGGGAGCAGCCGGGCGACGGCGGATCAAGTACGGGATGAACGCCGCGCTTCGCGCGACGTTGCCTACTGCTGAGGGTTTGCCTCTGGTGGTCGGCTATCTCGCTGCGCTCGGGATGACATCCGGAGAGCTCCGGCCCCGGCCCAAAGTGCTCCTCACGGGAGGCCGGGTCCCAACCGTTCGCGGCGCGAATAGTCTCCCGACCGAAGGGAGGGAGGAGGTTCGCGCCGCGGGAGCGAGCCAGCCGAGCGACGTTTTACGGGTAGTACCCCGAAATCGTCCGCGCCTGCAGGTTCGTGGGCTCGACCTTGATCTCGACCTTGCGCCAGCGGTCGCGGCCCTCGTTGTTCGAGGAGTAGTACGTCAGCAGGTACTGGCTGCGGAGGTCCTCGTTGATCTGCCGGTAGACGCCCTCGATGTTCTTGGCCGAGTCGATGTAGAACGTCTGCCCGCCCGTGACCTGCGAGATCTTGTTGAGCTTGTACTTGACCTCGAGATCCACGCCCGAGATCTTCAGTCCGATCGCGTAGACGGCGAGCCCGGACTTCTTGACGTACTCGAGCAGCGTGTCGTAGTCGAACTTGGAGGTCGTGTCCTTGCCGTCCGTCAGCAGCACGATCGCCTTCTTCCCCTTGATCCCGGTGAACTGGTAGAGGCCATAGATGATGGCGTCGTAGAGGGCGGTCGAGCCCTCCGCCCGCAGGCCTGAGAGCGAACGGACGAGCTTGTCCTTTCGGCCGGTCAGCTTGCTCAGAAGATAGGGCTCGTTGTCGAACGACACGACGAAGGCCCGATCCTTCGGGCCGATCGTGAAATCGAGGAACTTCAGGGCGGCCTGCTGCGCCTCCGGCAGCGACTCGAGCATCGAGGCCGACGTGTCGATGAGGATTCCGACCGAGAGCGGCAGGTTCTTGACGAACTCGAAGCCCTGGATCTTCTGCGCCACGCCGTCCTCGAAGACCTTGAAGTTGGAGAGCTGGAGGTGGTTGACCGGACGGCCTCTCTCCGTGACCGTGGTGTAGAGCTCCACGGCGTCCACCGTGACCTCGGAGACGTACTCCGGCGCGTTGACGTAGCGCAGGTCCTCGGCCACGGTCCCGTCCTCGAGCGTCCCCACGACCCGGACGTAGCCCAGGGACTTGGACTCCTTGACGTTGACGGTCTGCTCGTAGGGGGACTGGTACAGCGTGGCCACGCGCGCCTCGTTCGAGTAGAACTCGAGCTTCGAGAGCGTCTTGCCCTCGGGCGTGGCGACGGCCGCGACGACTTTGACCGGTCCCGAGACCCGCGAGCCCTTCTCGGGGGAGAGGATCCGGACGCGGAAGACCTCCCGGCCCTCGTTGACGATGTATTCGTCTTCGCCGACCGAGCGCCCGCCGGGCCCGTAGGCGACGACCCGGATCGTCTGCTTGCGGGGCAACGGCCCCATGTTCAAGTCCGCGTCGAACGGGGCCTTGTTGCGCGTCATGACCTTGGAGCCGTTGAGATAGAAGTCCACGGTCTTCACGCCCTCGGAAGTCTTGGTCTCGAAGCGCTGGAGCCCCGTCACGATCTCCTTGGCCACCGGCAGGAGCGCGATCGCCGAAGGCAGCAGCCCCTCATCCTTGATCTGGCCGATGACGGCCTTGCCGGCGGCGCGGGCGGCCGCGACCTGGGGAGGTGGCGCGTCGGGCTGTTCCGGCACGATCAGGGCCTCCTCGATGTGGCCCTCGGCGTTCTGGTTTCCGTCCGAGATCTTCAGGATGAGCTTGTAGTCGCCGGGGTAGAGGTACCGGCGAACGGTCAGAGGGATCTTCTCCCCGCCGATCTCCCCGGTCGGCACGTCGAAGCGGTACTTGAAGTTGTCGATCAGGCGATCTTCCTTGACGACCTCGCCGATCACGTCCACGTTGTAGAAGCTCTCCTCCCCGAGCGCGCGCGCCTTCAGCTCCGCCTTCGGAACCAGCAGCGACAGGTCCATCCCGATCTTGTTGGCGCGCTGCTCCGGGAACCGCACCAGCTTCGCCACGCCGAGGCTGGCGGCTCCGGCGCGCAGGTCCGTCGTCATGGACAGGATCTGCTCGACGCCCTCGGTTTCGACCTTGGGCGGCTGGAAGAGGAGGCTCGCGCCCTGCATCGAGAAGGCGCCCGAGCCCAGGATCGCCGTCGAGTACTGGATGGCCTGCTGGACGGTGCGCCACTCGAAGCACTGCGAGACGTCCACCGGCCGCGCGCCCATCGCCATGCCGCCGGCGGACCCCACACCGACCAGCAGAACGTTTACGCCGTCCAGCGGGAGCCAGAGCTTGTACGGGGGCATGCCGTAGGGCTCATAGAAGATGAGGTAGACCTTGCTCTTCAAGGCCTCGACACGCTCGTAGTACCAGATCTGGAGCGGGACGTAGACTTCCTGGCAGTCGATCGGAACGACCGCGTCCGGCGGCCCGTTCATCACGAACACCTTCGCCCGGTCGTTGTGCAGGTCGCGGAACTGCTCGATCGCCTGCTGGACGCGGTGCAGGTATACCGCCTTGTAGTCGGTCCGGATCCCCATCGAGTCGATCGAGCGCCGTTTCCAGAACGCGTCGATGAACTTGTCCTTCTGGTAGTTCTCCTTGATCTGGAGAAAGACCTCCTTCTCGTCGTCGGTGACGATCAGGCTCACGAAGGTCAGGAAGTCGGCGTACTTCTGAGGAAGCGCCTCGGTCAGCTCCCGGATCTCCTTCTTCGAGAGCTTGCGGCGGGCGGGAGCGGGCAACGACGTCGTGGCGTCGGACCCCGTCGAGACTTTCGCCGACGGGGAGCTCGGAACTGCCGCGTCGCTCGCCGCGACCGGCGCATCGCTCGTCGGGGCCGGAGCGCCGCTCGAGGGTCCCTCGACGGTCAAAGGCTTCGCGCCGGCTTCAGGGACGGTCGGGAAACGGTCGGCGAGCTTCTCGAGCCCTTCGGTGTTGACCTTGGGCGGCTCGCTCATGACGAGCGAGACCTCGGCGACACCACGCACCCGAACGCTCTCGATGACGGTGACGAGGTCGCACGCGGCGTCGCAGGTTCTCGGGGCCGAGTTGGACGGGCAACCCGGCGAGGGAGCTCCCCGCGAACCGGGTTGACGGCAGGCCTCGACGACCGTATTGAGACAGGAGGACGGGGCGAGGATCTCGCGATCCGGGATCGCCGGATACCAGAGTTTGCGGAGCCCGCCGAAGGATGGCCGGTAGAAGACGAGTTGGAGCGCGCCCTGGAGGACGTTTCCGCTGGCGCGGCCGTAGGTCCAGACTTCGATCTCCCGGAAGACCTCGTTGCAGTCCTTGAACTCCTGGATCGAGTCCGGCTCGCCGCGGAGCACCACGGTACGGCCCGCGTCGCTCGTCAATCCGTCGAACGAGGTCTTGGCCGCCTCGCGGAACTGTTCGTAGCGGCTCCGGTATCCCGGTCCCAGTGGCCGCTCGAGCCCCGGCTGCTCGCGCCGCTTCCAGAACTCTTCTTTGAAGATCTCTCGCTGGTGGGCCTCGGTCAGCTGCAGGAAGAGGTTCCTCTCCTCGGCCATGATGATCGGCGCGACGTAGTCCGCGACCCACTTCCGGTCCTCTTCGGGGAGAGCCTGCAGCCGTGCGGCGCGCTCCTTGGCCGTCAGCTCGGGGATCGGCGCCGCCGTGGCCGCGGAGAGCGCGCAGGCGAGAGCGGCGACGAAGAGCGACAGTGTTCGCGCCTTCATCGGACGTCGATCTTAACTCCCGCGCTCATCGAGGGTATCGCTTCAAGAAAGTTTTTCAGCAGGGGGACTTCTGGAGCGATAATTTGAAGCGCTCCGAGAAACTGAACGCATGATTTACCTCGACAATAACGCCTCCACGCCGCTCGATCCCGACGTCTGGAGGGCGATGGCGGCGGCTGCAACTGTCCACGGAAACGCCTCTTCCGTCCACGCCGAAGGACAAAAGGCCCGCCGGACGGTCGAGGAGTCCCGCGAGTCGATCGCGCGGCTGCTCGGAGCCCGGCCCGACGAGGTCTTCCTGACCTCGGGGGGCACCGAGTCCAACGCCATGGCGATCTTCGGGGCCGCCGCCGGGCGCTCCGGCCGGGTCGTCATCTCCGGCGCCGAGCATCCTTCGGTGCGCGAGGCGGCGGCGCGGCTGGCGGCGTCGGGCTGCGAGGTCGTGACGGTCGCTCCGGAACGGTCGGGCGCCCTGGATCCTGGCCGCGTTCTCGAGGCCGTCACACCGGGAACTCTCCTGGTCTCGGTCATGGCGGCGAACAACGAGTACGGCGGGCTGTATCCCGTGCCGGCGATCGCGGCCGAGGTCCGCCGGCGCGGCGCGCTCTTCCACACCGACGCGGTCCAGATGGCCGGGCGGCTTCCGTTGGACGCGGCGGCGTGGGACGTGGACATGCTATCCGCCTCCGCCCACAAGATGCACGGCCCCAAGGGGGCCGGCGCGCTCTACGTCCGCCGGGGCGTGAGGCTGGCTCCGCACACTCCAGGCGGCGGCCAGGAGCGGCGCCAGCGCGCGGGCACCGAGAACACGCTCGCGATCGTCGGCTTCGGCGCCGCAGCGAGGCTGGCGCGAGAGCGCCTCTCGACCGATCCCGCAGAGGTCGGGCGCCTGCGGGACCGGCTCGAGCGCGGAATCCTCGAGAAGATTCCCGGCACGCGCGCGATCGGGTCGGACGCCCCGCGGGTCCCCAATACCTCGGCGCTGCTCTTCGAAGGCGTCTCGGGGGAGGCGCTGCTCGTGCGCCTGGACCTCGAGGGCGTCGCCGTCTCGGTCGGGAGCGCTTGCTCGAGCGGTACGCTCGCACCTTCTCCGGCGCTCCTCTCTCTCGGGCTGTCGCGGGAAGAGGCCCGCAGCGTTGTGCGGTTCTCCCTCTCGCGCATGACCCGCGAAGAGGAGATTCGCCGCGTGCTCGAACTGCTGCCCGAGGCGGTCGGCGCGGCGCGGGGCGCCGCCGCGCTCGCCGGCGCACGGGACGGTTCATGATCGTCGAGTGCGACCACTGTCACGCCAAATACCACTACGACGAGGAGCGCTTCGCCGGAAAGGGGTCCAAGAAGCTGCGCTGCTCGCGTTGCCAGACGATCTTCGAGGTCTTCAACACGCACGCCTACGAGGCCCAGCCTCCGGTGCGGCCCCCGGTGAACCGCGGCGAGACGATGATTCGCCGGAAAGAAGGCCACCGGCCCGACGCCGCGAAGCCGCTCGCGCCGCCGGAGCGCCGCAAGCCCGCGAGTCCGCCGCGGCTTCCCACCGACTGCAAGATCTCGCTCGCAGTGATCGCCGGCCCGGACGCCGGCAAGATGTTCGTTCTCGAGAAACCGCGCGCAGTCATCGGCCGCGAGGAGGTCGACTTCGCGCTCGACGACCCGGAGATCTCGCGCCAGCACGCGGCCATCGAGGTCAGCGGCGACGAGATCCTGCTCGTGGATCTGGGCTCGACCAACGGGACGCTCATCGGCGAGACGCTCGTGACCGAGGCGCCCCTGGAAAACCAGGGCGAGTTCACGATCGGGGGCTCGACGCTGATGCTGATCGTGACTCCGCTCTGAGCTCTCGCGAGCGATAGACTTCTCAATCGCATGCGTATCGCCGTCGCCATGTCCGGAGGGGTGGACTCCTCGGTCGCGGCTCTCCTGCTCGAGGAGGCCGGCCACGAGGTGATCGGACTCTCGATGCAGCTCTGGGACCACTCGGGAGAGCCCGGCCGCAGCGGCCGTTGCTGCACGTTGGACGACCTCTCCGACGCCCGCCGCGTGGCCTGGGCGCTGGGCATCCGTCACTACGTTCTGGATCTCGAAGAGGAATTCCGGCGCGACGTGGTCCAACCCTTCGTGGCGTCGTACCTTTCGGGGGAGACGCCGATTCCCTGCTCAGCCTGCAATGCGAAGGTCAAGTTCGCCACGCTCTGGGAGCGCGCGCGGGCGATCGGCTGCGAGGCGGTGGCCACCGGGCACTACGTGCGGGCCGAGAGGGACACCGCAGGCCGTGCGGTGCTGCGCAAGGGAATCGATCCCGCAAAGGATCAGTCCTACTTCCTGTACGACCTCACACTCGAGCAGCTCGCGGCGGCACGCTTTCCGGTCGGAGGCCTGACCAAGGCGGAGGTCCGGGCCCGCGCGCGTCGCGCGAATCTTCCGACCGCGGACAAGGACGAGAGCCAGGAGATCTGCTTCGTTCCCTCGGGCACGCGGGCCGGCCAGTTCGTGGC
>JBASRI010000486.1:0-13763 GCA_049273755.1 Thermoanaerobaculia bacterium | reverse complement strand
GCGCAGCGACGAGACATCCTTTTGGAAGCCGCACCGAGACTTCAAAGGGATGAACGCCGGGCTCCGCCCGTCGTTGCCTACTGCTGAGGGTCTACCTCCGGTGGTCGGCTATCTCGCTGCGCTCGGGATGACAAGGGGCGGGACCAAAGCCTGTCATCCCGAGAGCGCAGCGACGAGACATCCTTTTGGAAGCCGCACCGAGACTTCAAAGGGATCCCTCGCTGCGCTCGGGATGACAAGGGGCGGGACGATGGCCTGCATCCGAGGAGCGTAGCAACGAGACATCCTCTTGGAAGCCGCACCGAGGCTTCAAAGGGATCCGGGATCCCTCGCTGCGCTCGGGATGACAAGGGGCGGGACCATGGCCTGTCATCCCGAGGAGCGCAGCGACGAGGGATCCCTTTAGGAACCGTGCCATGACTCGAAAGGGATGAACGCGGACCGGCTACGTGGTCGCTTTCTCGATCCGGATCGCCGAGGCCTTGAACTCCGCCGTGCCGGACTTGGGGTCGGTCGCGTCGATGGTCAGGATGTTGACAGGCACGTCGTCCTGGAAGTGCAGCGTCATGAACGCGAGGCCCGGCCGCAGCGTCGCGTCGTAACGCACGGGCACCGAGATTGCGCCCCGCCGCGAGACCGCACGCACGAGCTCGCCGTCGCCCACGGACAGGCGCGCGCCATCTTCAGGCGCGATGTCGAGCGTCTCACCGCGCCGCAGCGGCGACGTGTATCCCGCCGTCTGGACTCCCGTGTTGTAGGAGTCGAGCCGGCGCCCGGTCGTGAGCCTGATCGGGAACTCCTCGGAAAGCTTGTCGACCGGCGGATCGTGTTCCACGACGTTGAAGGGCGCCGGCGGGCCTTCGCGAGGCCGGGCCCAGAGGCGCCCGTGGAGAAAGGGGCTGCCGGGGTGCGACTCGTCCGGGCACGGCCACTGCAATCCGCCATGCTCCTGGAGCCGCGCGTAGGTCATCCCGCCGTGCCACGGCGAGAGTGACCGCAGCTCGTCCCAGACTTCCTCCGCCACGGGCGACCCGAGGTCCACGCCGAGGCGCTTTCCGAGCGCGACCAGGATCTCGAGGTCCGCGCGCGCCTGCCCCGGGGGATCGAGTGCCTTGCGGACACGCTGCACGCGCCGCTCGCTCGAGGTCACCGTGCCCTCGTCCTCGCACCAGGAGGCCGCCGCGGGGAGCACGACGTGCGCGATCTCCGCGGACCTCGTCAGGAACATGTCCTGCACGACGATGTGGTCGAGACGTGAAAGAAGCTCCATGGCCCGCGTCTGGTCCGCCTCCGACTGCGCCGGGTTCTCGCCGAGGACGTAGAGCGACTTGAGCTTCCCGTGCTCCATCGCCTCGAACATCTGGGACAGGTGCCAGCCGCGGCGGCTTGGGATCTTCACGCCACCGCCCCACGCGCGCTCGAACTTCGCGCGCAGCTCCGGGTCCTCGATGTCCTGGCCGCCGGGCAGCTTGTTGGGCAGCGCGCCCATGTCGCCGCCGCCCTGCACGTTGTTCTGGCCGCGCAGCGGACAGACTCCCGAGCCCCAGCGCCCCACGTGCCCGGTCAGGAGCGCCAGGTTGATCAGCGCGAAGACGTTGTCGACCGCGTTGTGGTGCTCCGTGATCCCGAGCGTCCAGCAGAGCTGGGCCGACTTGGCTTTCGCGAAGGCGTGGGCCACGTCGCGGATCGCGGCGGCGGGCACGCCCGTCTCTCTCTCGGCGTACTCGAGGGTGTACTTCTGGACGCACTCGCGGTACTCGTCGAAGTTCGAGGTCGCGCTCTGGATGAACTCGCGGTTTTCCAATCCCTCCGACAGGATTTCGCGCGCCATGGCGTTGGCGAGCGCGATGTCGGAGCCCACGTCGAGGCCGAGCCAGGTGTCGGCCCACTGCGCCGAGACCGTGCGCCTGGGGTCCACGACGACGAGCCGCCCGCCGTTGCGCACGCCCTTCAGGACGTGGTGGAAGTAAATCGGATGCGCTTCCCGGGCGTTCGACCCCCAGAGCAGGATGATCTCCGCCTCCTCCACCTCACGGTAGGAGCTCGTCCCGCCTCCCGCTCCGAACACCGCCGTCAGACCGACGACGCTGGGGGCGTGTCAGGTGCGGTTGCAGCTATCGATGTTGTTCGAGCCCAGCGCCAGCCGTGCGAACTTCTGGGCGAGATAGTTCACCTCGTTGGTCGCCTTGGAACACGAGAACATCCCGAAGGACTCCGGCCCGTGCTCGTCGCGCGAGCGCCGGAACCCTTCGGCGGCCCGATCCAGCGCCTCGTCCCAGGACGCGGTTCGGAGCTTCCCGCCCTCGCGCACCATCGGCTCGGTCAAGCGGACGTACGGCTTCACCCAAAGCCTCCGCAAACAGCCTAACAGGTCGCGCGCCCATAGTTCTCCGCTAGAAACTGGCATGCAATCTGCTTTATCTAACTGCGTGGCCGTTCCCGACAGAACGGCGCGGCCTCAAGGGCCGCAAGTGCAAGTGGTCGCAAAAAAACGAAAGGACGGCACCCATGAAAACTATGAACCGAATGCTGATAGTGGCGGCTATGTCCGCCGCGGTTGCGGCGGGTGCTCGGGCCCAGGATCCCAGCCCGGCGCCGGAACAGTCACCTCCGCCGGTGGCAACGGCCGCGCCGGAATCGAATCCCGCTCCCGCCGAAGCGCCCAAGCCGCCGGACGTGGCTCCGCTGCCGGTGCAGACCCAGCCGATTCAGAACTCCGAACCGGTGGCTCCGCCGCCGGTGGTTCAGGAAGTGAAGCCGCAGGAGGCTCCTGAGGCGACGACGACGACCACGACGACCAAGAAATCGGCCAAGAAGCCTGTCTCCAAAACGGAGAAAAAGGTGACGAAGGTCGAGCAGGCGGAAGTCAAGAAGGCGGCCGAGGCCGCCGCGGTGACGGCCCCCGGCGACACGCCGGCAGGTACGCCGCCCTCCGGGACGGCAGCGACGACCGACGCCTCCGCGCCGGTCGAGGCTCCTCAGGCTGCGGCTCCTCCGGCTCCGGCGGCGGATGTCGCCGAGGCGCAGGCCAAGTCTACGGTCCAGACGGAGACCGAAACGACGACCAAGGGCAAGCTGTCCAATTGGATCCTCGCCGGCATCGGCGTGCTGGGTCTGGGCGGCGTCGCTCTGATGATGGCCCGCCGGAAGCGCGAAGAGCGGATCTCGATCTTCGATCGGGATGCCGCGTCGCCGAAGGCCGCGGGTCCTCCGGTCCTGCATCACTCGTAAGGAAGCGCAGCGAAAGAAAAACAAGAGCTCCTTTCGCCAAGGCGGGGTCGACCCCCGCCTTTTTTGTTCTTCTTGTCATCCCGAGGAGCGCAGCGACGAGGGATCCCTTTCGAGCCGCACCGTGACTTCAAAGGGATCCCTCGGGCCTCACGGCCCTCGGGATGACACGCCCCCCTACGCCTCGTCCAGCATCATCAGGTAGTCCGTCGAAGCAGGCTTCCTGCCGAGCTGGCGAGTGAGCGTCGCGACCTGGCCGCGGTGGTACGTCGAGTTGTTGACGAGGTGCACCAGAACCTCGCCGACGCAGTACGACAGCGGATCGCCCTTGAAGTTCGTGTAGGCGAGCTTCTCGCGCGTGCGCTCGGGCTCCAGCTCGCCGACGAGCGCGGCCCAACCCTCCTCGACCTGCCGCCACTTCTGCTCTAGGACCTGCGGCGTCCCCGCCTGCTGGCCCTCAGGCAGGGCCCGGGGCGAGCGGCCGGCGAACCGCTCGAGCCACACCCAGTCCGCCCCGTAGAGGTGCGCGAGCGTGTCCCGCAGTGTCGAGAAGCTGCCGCCGACTGCGCGGCCGTAGTCCTCCGCCGGAATCTCTGAAACGGAGCGCAGCACACGCATGTTCGCCCAGCGGTTGTACGCGAAGAGCCGCGCGAGCTCGCCGGGCGTCCGGTCCGGCTGCGCGAAGCCGCCCGAGTCGAAGAACTTCACGTAGTCCGTCGACACCGGCGTCCTGGCGAGCTGGCGCAGCAGCGTGGCGATCTGGCCGCGGTGGTACGTCGAGTGGTTCACCAGGTCGAACAGGATGTCGGCGACCGTGTACGTCCAGTTCACGCCCACGAAATTGGTATAGGTGATGGGCCGGGCCAGCTCCGCTGGCGACAGGCCGCGCGCGAACTCGGAGATCCCTTCCTCCAGCGAGCGCCACTCCCCCCGGAGCGCTTCGAGTGTCGGGAGATCCTCGTTGGTCGGAAGCGACCTGGGAGACTGGCCGCGCGCGCGCTCCAGCCAGACCCATTCCCCGGCGTAGATGTGCGTCAGCGTTCCGTGGAGCGAGCCGAAGCTGCCGCCGACGTCCCGGTCCCACTCCTCGGCAGAGACGGCGGCCACCGGCTCCAGCATCCTCGCGTTCGCCCACCGGTTGTACGCGAGGAGCTTCGAGATCTCATGCCGGGAGCGCAGCATCATGGCGCCGCATTATCTCTTCGGCCCACGGCCTCCCCGAAGGCCTCAAAACGAGAGATGATTCCGTTTCCGGCCTTCTCAGGGACGGCCGGGCGGGGCCTTTGGAAGGAGGAGAGCCCATGATTTTGAAGTGCCCGTCCTGCGGAAAGAAGAACCGTTCCCCCGCCCACCGGCTGACCGAAACCGGCCGGTGCGGAGCCTGCAAGACCGAGATCTCGCCGGTCGGCAAGCCGATCGACGCCGACGCGGAGACCTTCACCGAGGTGACCTCCGGTGCGAAGGTGCCGGTTCTCGTGGACTTCTGGGCCGACTGGTGCGGTCCCTGCAAGATGGCGGCACCCGAGGTCGCGCGCACGGCGGCCGACATGAAGGGCAAAGCACTGGTCCTCAAAGTGGATACGGAGCGGCACCCGGAGCTCGCGGCGCGATTTGGCGTCCAGGGGATACCGAACTTCGTCGTCCTGCGGGACGGCAAGAAGGTCTTTCAGCAGCCGGGCGTCGTGCCGAGCGCGCACATGAAGGAGTGGCTCGTGCGCGCGGGAGCGTCGGCGGCCTAGATCCGGTGCGCGAGGTCGTCTTCGAGCCCACGCTCGCGGGATGGCGCGACGTCGCGAGGCGCCTGGTCGCCGAGCGCGTTCCTCCCGAAGAGGTGGTGTGGAACGAGAGGACGGAGACGCCGGACCTGTTCACGGCTCCGCCGGTGGACGTGAACGTGGACGCGGGTGCTCCGGCGCCCGAGCTTCGGGTGCCGCGCGCGTTCGTCGAGCTCGCGGGCGAGGCGGCGGAGGCCGAGGATCCCGAACGCTGGCGCGTCCTCTACTCGGTCCTCTGGCGCCTTGCGGAAGGAGACCACGACATCATGCGACGAAGCTCCGACGCCGACGTGCAGCGGCTGCGAAAGATCGCGGCCTCCAAAGGCGCGCGCTCGGCGAAGGCCGCGCCGCGCGAAAAGTCACTGCCCGCCGACGGGGGCGCCACGCCCTACGTCCCGGACACCACCAGCCTGGACGTGCTCGTGAAGGCGGTTCAGAAGTGCAAGGGGTGCGATCTCTACAAGTACGCGACTCAGGCCGTGTTCGGAGAGGGCTCAGCGAAAGGGCGCGTGGTCCTCGTCGGCGAGGTGCCGGGCGATCAGGAGGACCTGCAGGGCCGTCCGTTCGTCGGTCCAGCGGGAGCGGTGCTGGATCGCGCCCTCGCCGAAGTGGGGTTGTCGCGGAACAAGGTCTACGTGACCAACGTCGTGAAGCACTTCAAGTTCGAGCGCACGCCCAAGCGCCGCATCCACCAGACGCCGACCAGCGGCGAGATCCAGGCCTGCCGCCCCTGGCTCTTCAAGGAGCTGGAGATCATCAAGCCCGAGGTCCTCGTTTGCCTCGGCGCGACCGCGTCGAAGGCGCTTCTGGGCCCGAGCTTCCGGCTGCTCAAGCAGCGCGGCGAGTTCCTCGAGAGCTCGTGGGCGCCCAGGGTCCTCGCGACCTATCACCCGTCCGCGGTCCTGCGCGCCGACGACGACGCGGGCAAGGAGAAGATCTACTCCACCCTCGTCGCGGACTTGAAGAAAGCCGCCGCGGCGGCGTCTGTGTAGGGGCGGGGCTCGCCCCCGCCCCTGTGTGGCGGGCGAAGGGGAGCGGCCGCGGGGGCCGCCCCTACGAGCAGGGACGACCGAGGCTCTCGCCCTTGTCATCCCGAGGAGCGGAGCGACGAGGGATCCCTTTCCTATCCTCACTGTGACTTCAAAGGGATCCCTCGCTGCGCTCGGGATGACAAGCTAGCGGGTCTCCTCGGGCTCTTGTACGCCCGCGGAGGCAGGATTCCGGAGGGAGAGAGAGGCGCGGGTTAAGTCGTCTTCGCGCGGCGGACGGGGTAGACGGCCGGGAGCAGAATTCCGTTCTTGATCCGACTGGGCTGAATGCTCATCTGATACTTGCAGAACTCGCAGTTGACCGTTCCGTCCAGGGCCACCACGGTCTGATTGGCCCGTCCGCAGTTCCTGCATTTCCACGGTCTCAAAGCGTCTGGCATGGACGGCTCGCTTTCTCGCCGAAGACCGGCGACGCGCGAGTCGCTAGACGGGCTCGTCGGGGGAGATCGGAGACCTCCACTGTACCATGTGCTATAGTTGCCTGGTTCTCGATTCGCTCGCCTTTGCCAGATCCGATCTGACGAAACCCCGAACGAAGAACTCCGAGAATGCGGAGCGCCGCGCCGGCGGCGCCGCCGTGCAGAATTCTACCGGCACAGAGGTAAGGGTTCCATGAAGCTTTATGTAGGCAATCTCCCGTACAACATCTCCGACGACCAGTTGAACGCCATCTTCGAGAAGTTCGGCACGCCCGACTCCGCGCGAGTGATCACCGATCGCTCCACCGGCCAGTCCAAGGGCTTCGGCTTCGTCGAATTCAGCAATGACGAGCAGGCCCGCCAGGCGCTGTCCCTGAACGGCACCGAGTTCGGCGGCCGGTCGCTGACCGTCAACGAGGCTCGGCCCAAGACCGAAGCCGTCGGCGGCGGCGGACGTTCCCGCTACTGATCGCGTCGTTTCGATGTTTTGAGGCGGGGGAAACCCCGCCTTTTTTCTTGCCCCGGATCCTCGGGCTATGCGGGGCCCAGATTGGTCTGGGTGTCGGCGTTCTGGAACGCGCTCTCCCAGGATGTCCCCTGCCCGCGGATCTTCGTCACCCCGAACCGTTTGGTGCCGACTTCGAAGGGCCGGCGAAGAGCGCTCGAGTGGCGGGCGAATCCCCTCGCGAGGAGCCCACCCCAGCGCCATTGGGCTTCCGCCTCGGCCTGCGTGACCGTCAACATTTGTGTCTCTTTTCTAGAAGCATGAATGATATCACGCCCCTCAGGGCGCGCCCCCGTCCTGGTATCGTCCTTGCTACGAGGTGAGCATGAGAAGGATAGGCATCGCACTCCTCGTCCTCGGTCTCGCGGGATTCCTCATCGCGTCCAGCCAGCGCAGTGGATACGACTCGGTCGAAGGGGCCATCAAGACCACCTTCTCTTCGGAAGAGCGTTCGAAGAAGGAAGGCTGGGATACCCTGCGCTGGGTCGGGCTGGGGCTGGCGGTCGTCGGCGTCGTCATGACGGTCGCCCCGGGCCGTAAGACCTAACAGCCGAGACTCAGCCGCTCCCGGTCGTCCCCGTCGGCCAGCGGTTCGCGGCCGCGCACGACTCGCAGCGGAAGAACATCGCCGGCTGCTCGACCATGCGCCGCGCGCTGGCTCCGCATGCCCGGCATGCGAAGGGCGCAAGCCGCGCCGCGCGCGCCGTCAGAACCGTCAAGCGCGCCTCGGCGGCCTCGCGGCCATGCCCGTCGCACGAGCACCCATCTCCCGCGAAGTGCTCTGCCTCCGGGTTTTCGCGGCACCACTTCTCCCGGCACCAGCTCTCGGGCGAGAGGACGGTTCCCATTCCAGGATCAGGATCCTCCCGGGTCCGGGACAGATGATGTCCGAGCCTAAGACGCCCTACCCGAGAGCGAAGCTCCGCATCGAGATCGTCCCGTAGCGGAACCCTTCGTAGATCGTGATCACCCGCTCGCCCGGCAGGGCCGAGCCGAGCACGACGAAAATCGGGTCGAAGTGGTCGGGGGTGGGGACCGCGAGGCGCGAGTGGGGGGCGGCGGTCTGGTAGGAGGCGATCGCGGCGACGTCCATCGCCTCGAGCCGCTTCTGGATCCACTCGTCGAACTCGCGCGCCCAGTCCTCGACGCGGTTCGGGTCGTCGGCCGGGTCCATGAGCCGCAGGTTGTGCACGACGCCGCCCGTGCCCAGAAGCAGCACCCCTTCGTCGCGCAGGCGCGAGAGCGCCCCGCCCATCCGGAGCATGTCCTCGGGATTGCGGCGCAGAGGCTGGGAGATCTCGACGATCGGCACGTCGGCTTTCGGGTAGAGACGCATCAGCGGCACCCAGGCGCCGTGGTCGAGACCGCGCTCGGGATCCGTCTTCGCCGGAAAGCCGGACTCGTTCAGGAGACGCATGACCAAAGCAGCGAGCCCCGGGTCGCCCCTGGCCGGATAGCGGATCCGGTAGAGCTCCTCCGGAAATCCTCCGAAGTCGTGAATCGTCTCGGGCGTGGGCGACGCGGTCACGCGCACGGCTCCCGGCGCCTCCCAGTGCCCCGACACCACCACGACCGCGCGCGGCTTCGGCAGTTTCGACGCATACCGTGTGAGCGCGGGGCCCCACGGATCGTCCTCGATCGCGATCGTCGGCGACCCGTGCGAGACGAAGACGGCGGGCAGGCGGGTCGAAGTTCGGCCGAGGTTCGCCACGGCGGGCTCATTCTAGGTGCAGAATGTCGTATGCGGCGGCCGCTCTGGTTCGGCGCAGCCCTGCTGACGTTGGCCTGCGCCACGCTCACGTCGCATGGCGCGCGTGTCGAGGTCTTCCAGGCTCCGCTCTCGGAGACGGAGAGCCCCGCCGCGATGCCGCGCGGCTGCCGGTTTCTCGCGGCGCACCCGCCCGTGGACATGTCCGAGCGCGAGATGCTCGGCGTGAAAGACCCCTATCGGATCCAGCGCGATCGCGCGGGGCAGGCGGGAGGCAACGTCCTGCTCGTGCGCTCTCGGATCATCGTCTCGCGGCGCGACCTCGAGTGCCCGGCCGCGGCGCCGATCACCGACTGCCCGCGCTCCGACGGCTCATGGAGCCGCGTGGTGTTCGAGGATTACGCTTGCTCGGCGGACGCGTTGGCGAGGCTGCGTGCGGTGGCTGCCGCGCGATAACGGGTGCGGCGCTTACTTTGTCATCCCGAGGAGCCTTAGAAGCTGCGTCGTGACTTGAAAGGGATCCCTCGCTGCGCTCGGGATGACAGAGGGTTGACGAGGGCTCTCACCCTTGTCATCCCGAGGAGCGCAGCGACGAGATAGCCGGCCACCAGAGGCAGGCCCCCGGCAGTAGGCGCGCCGTCCACCAGAGGCAAGCCCACAGCAGTAGACAACGCTGGCCAGAGGCCAGCGGTAACCCACGTCGCGCGAAGCGCGGCGTTCATCCCTTTAGAAGCTACGCTGTGACTTGAAAGGGATCCCTCGCTGCGCTCGGGATGACAGAGGGTTGACCGAGGCGCTCATACTTTGTCATCCCGAGGAGCTTTAGAACCTGCGCCGTGACTTGAAAGGGATCCCTCGGCCTGCGGCCCTCGGGATGGTGACGCAAGGAGGACCTACCGGTCCTCTCGCGTCACCAGATCTGGCACCTCTTCTCGCTGACCATCGCCGTTCCGGCGCCGCAGTCGAACGCCCTGGCGAACTCGGGCATGTTCACGACGGTCCCGATCGCTCGGAACTTGCCGAGCGGGTGCTCGTTGGTCTGGACCATGAGACGCGCGAACTCCGGCCGGTGGTTCGAGGCCCAGATGCGCGACCATGAGATGAAGAACCGCTGGTCCGGCGTCAAACCGTCGATCGGCTCCGGCGCGGGCTTGCCCTCGAGGCTCTTCTTGTACGCGCGGTACGCGATCGTCAGCCCGCCGAGGTCCGCGATCGCCTCGCCCTGCACGAGCTCGCCGTTCTGGTGGAGGTCCGCCTCGACGAAGTACCCGTTGAACTGGTCGATGATGCACTTGGCCCGCTCGTCGAATGCCTTCGCGTCGGCCTCGGTCCACCAGTCCACCTGGTTGCCCTTCGCGTCGAACTTGCGGCCCGAGTTGTCGAAGCCGTGCGTGATCTCGTGGCCGATGACGGCGCCGATCGACCCGTAGTTGATGGCGTCGTCACCCTCCGGGTAGAAGAACGGCGGCTGCAGGATCCCCGCCGGGAATACGATCTCGTTCTTGGCCGAGTTGTAGTAGGCGTTGACGGTCTGCGGCGTCATGCCCCAGTCGTTGCGGTCCACCGGCTTGCCGATCTTGGCGAGGTCGCGGCGCCATTCGAACCGATTCGCGAAGGCGACGTTGCGCAGGTGCGAGGCGCGCGAGATCTCGAGCTGCGAGTAGTCACGCCACTTTTCCGGATACCCGATCTTGGTCTGGAACGACGCGACCTTCTCGGCCGCGGCCTTCTTCGTCGCCTCGCTCATCCAGGGCAACGTCTTCAGGTCGTCCCCGAGCGCCAGGAGCAGGTTCTTCACGAGCTCGTCGGCGCGCTTCTTCGCCTCCGGCGGGAAGGACTCCTTGACGTACTGGCGGCCGAGTGCCATGCCCATCGCGTTGTCGGTGGCCGTCGCGCAGCGCTTCCAGCGGGGCTGGATCTCGGGCACGCCCGCGAGCGTCTTGCCGGTGAACACGAAGTCCTCGTCCACGAACTTCTTCGACAAGGACGGCGCCGCCGCTGCCAGAAGCCGCCAGCGCAGATAGGTCTTCCACGTCGAGAGCGGCTCGGAGGCCAGCAGCGTGTCGGCCGCCTTGAAGAAGTCGGGCTGCCAGACGTTGAGCGGCGTGTCGGCGGGGACCTTCTGGTCCGCGAAGTACGAGACCCACGCCAGGTTCGGCGTCTCCTTCGAGAACGCCTCGACCGACATCGGGTGATACGTCTTGTCCGGGTCGCGGATGTCCACGTTGCTCTGCGAGGCCTCCGCGAGCTTGGTCTCGAGCGCCATGACGGTCTTCGCGTCGGCCGCGGCCTTCTCGGGCGCGGCGTCCGCGAGCTCGAGCACCTTCTGCACGTGCGCGACGTACTTCTCGCGCAGGTCCGCGGACTTGGCATCCGTCTTCGTGTAGTAGTCGCGGTCGGGCAGTCCCAGGCCGCCCTGGAGCGCCGCGGCGATGACCTTCGAGGAGTCCTTGCGATCCTCCTCGGATCCGAAGTTGAACAGGGCGCCGACGCCCGCCGACTGCAGGCGGTTGATCTCCGCCCGCAGCTGCGGCAGATCGTCGATCGTCTCGATCTTCGCCAGCTCCGGCTCGATCGGCTTGATCCCCGCCTTCTCGATCGCGGCCTCGTCCATGCACGCCCCGTAGAAGTCGCCCAGCTTCTTCTCGTCCGAGCCCGCCTTCGCCGACTTGGAGGCCGCCGCCAGCCGTTCCAGGATTTTCTTGAGGTTGTCCTGGTTCCTCTGCCGGAGCTCGTCGAAGGAGCCCCAGCGCGGCCGGTCCGACGGGATCGGGTTTTTCTCCAACCAGCCGCCCACGGCGTACTGGTAGAAGTCGGTGCACGCCTCGGCTTTCGTATCCATGTCCGCCGGCGACAGGGACTTCATGGCCGGCGCCGCCGGCGTGTCCCCCCCGGGCGACGCCCCCGCGACGGCGATCAACGCCGCCGCCCCCATGACGATTCCGGGCATCCAACGAGCGGATTTCACGACTCTTTCCCCCTAACTGGGCAGGCTCACGCCCGCCAACCCGGGATCATACGGGCAGATCTGGCATAGGTTTGTCCGGAAACGGAGGTCGGATGTTGCTGAAGAAGTCGCCCATTTTGCTCGCTGCGCTCGCCGCCGCTCTGCTTGCCCGTGGCGCCTGCGCCCAGGAGGACCACCAACACGCGCACGGCCAGACGGAGGCTCTCGGCAAGGTCAACTTCCCGACCTCGTGCAGCCCTGAGGCCCGAGCCGAGTTCACCCGCGCCGTGGCGCTCCTGCACTCGTTCGGCTACGAGGAGTCGCGCCTCTCCTTCGAGAACGTCGTGGAGAAGGATCCGGCCTGCGCCATGGCGTACTGGGGAATCGCCATGACCTACTACCACCCGATCTGGGCGCCCCCGAATCCGAAGGAACTGGCGGCGGGGAAGGGTGCCGCACAGAAGGCGCAGGAGCTCGGAGGCAAGACGCAGCGAGAGCGTGGATACATCGCCGCCGTCGGTGCGTTCTACCGCGACTCCGATACGCTCGCCCACGGAGCGCGCGCCCGCGCCTACAGCGAGGCCGTCGAGAGGCTCGCCCGCCAGTTCCCGGACGACCACGAGGCCACGATCTTCTACGCGCTCTCGCTCCTCGGCACGGCGCCGCCGAGCGACACGACCTTCGCAAACCAGAAGAGGGCCGCCGCGATCCTGAACGGTCTTCTTCCCGTCGAGCCGGAGCATCCCGGCATCGCGCACTACATGATCCACGCGTTCGATTACCCGCCGCTGGCGAGCGAGGCCCTTCTCGCCGCCCGCGCGTACGCGAAAATCGCGCCCTCCTCGCCGCACGCGCTCCACATGCCCTCGCACATCTTCACGCGGCTGGGACTCTGGCAGGAGTCGATCGCCTCCAACATCGACTCGGCCGAGGCGGGCCGGCGTCTCGCCGCGCTCCGGCATCCGGGCGCGGCGTCCTTCGACGCGCTCCATGCCCTCGACTACCTCGAGTACGCGTACCTCCAGATCGGCGACCAGGAGAAGGCGCGCCAGGTCCTCGAGGAGGCGGCGACCGCGAAGACGTTCGACGAGGCGCAGTTTGCCGCGGGCTTCGCGCTGGCGGCGATCCCGGCGCGCTGGACCCTCGAGCGGCGGGATTGGAAAGGCGCGGCGTCGCTGGAGCTGCCCGGCGGCAACCTGCCGTGGGATCGCTTTTCGTACGCTCAGGCGATCACGTACTTCGCGCAGGCGCTCGGGGCCGCGCGCACGGGTCAGCTCGACCGCGCCCGCGCCGCTCTCGCGAAGCTTCACGAGATCCAGACCGGGCTCGTGAAGTCGCCCGTGCCGGGACCCTACGACTGGGCCGCCCACGTCGAGTCGATGCGCACGGCGGCCGCCGCGTGGCTCGCGTACGCCGAGGGCAGGAAAGACGAGGCCCTGAAGATGGCCCGCGCCGCCGCCGAGCTCGACGAGAAAACGGGGAAGCATCCCGTCACGCCCGGGGCCGTGCTGCCGCCCCGCGAGCTCCTTGGAGACATGCTGCTCGAGGCGGGGCGGCCCGCCGAAGCGCTGGCCGAGTACCAGGCTTCGCTCCGGGAGACG
Organism: Thermoanaerobaculia bacterium; assembly: GCA_049273755.1. Taxonomy (GTDB): domain Bacteria; phylum Acidobacteriota; class Thermoanaerobaculia; order UBA5066; family Gp7-AA6; genus DAHUXD01. The sequence goes on along the minus strand of JBASRI010000486.1, from coordinate 531 downwards.
CCTGGCCGCTTCAACAGCCTCTCCGGCGCCGCCCGCGCGGCCGACCTCTCGAAGGATTCGGGCCGCGCCCGCGAGCTCTACGGCAAGCTCATCGAGCAGAGCGTCCAGGGCTCGCCGCGGCCCGAGCTCGCGGAGGCCCGGAAGGTCGTCGGAAAACAGGGGGCGTCGTAGTGTCGATTTCGCCGTTCCCGTTCGACTAGATAGGCAAAGGAGAGAACGACGATGCGATACATGCTTCTGATCTACACCCGGGAAGCGGACCGGAAGGGCCTCTCGGAAAAGGACAAAGGCGCGCTGTACGGGAAGTACATGGCCTTCACCGAGTCCATCAAGAAAACCGGGCATTACGTCGCCGGCGACGGCCTCGAGCCGACGGCGACGGCCACGACCGTGCGCGTGAGGAACGGGAAACCCGTCACGACGGACGGCCCCTTCGCGGAGACGCGGGAGCAGCTCGGCGGCTACTACCTGATCAACGCGAAGGATCTCGACGAGGCCGCGGAGATCGCGACGCGCGTGCCCGCGGCCGCG
>JBASRI010000479.1:0-1677 GCA_049273755.1 Thermoanaerobaculia bacterium | reverse complement strand
GACCAGGACGGCACGAGCGCGGTTCCCGACCCGAACGTGAACCGCGAGTTGACCCCGCGCGCGAGGTCGCGGATCCAGATGTCGCTCTTGTCGCTGCGCGCATCGTCGGCATTGAAGGCGAGCCGGGCCCCGTCCGGCGAGAGCGCCGGGTTGTGGTACATGCCCGGATCGCCGAGGGCCTCGAGCTCCTTGCCGGCGCGGTCGACCCAGACCAGTCGGTCGTTCATCTCGCCGGTCCGATATGCGAGCGTCCCTTCGCGGGAGATCGAGAAGCGCGCAAGGCCCACGGTATCGGTTCCGACCTGCTCGGCGATCGGGATCGGTTCGCCGGTCGTCTTCAGCGCCTTCTCGTCGAACGGCTGGGCGACGAGCGTCCGCTCGCGCAGGTATAGGAGGTAACCCGGCTCCGCGTAGGTGATCGCCGACTGCGCCGGCGCGAAGGGCTTGTTCTCCTTCCCGTCGAGCGACGCGATCCGGTACGCGCTGTCGGCGACGCGGTCGGCGATCGCCATGTAGAGGAAGTGCTTGCCGTCCGGCAGCACCTCGGGCCACCCGACCTGGGTCTCCTTGCGCGAGGCCTCCGGCTTCACGAGGACCGCGGGCACGCCGCCCGAGGCGGGAACGCGCAGGATCGGGTCGGTTCCCGTCCCGTCGAAGAGGATCAGGCCTTCGGGGCTCCACGTCCCATCCGCGCCCGTCGGCGCGTCACAGATCTTCTGCGGCGGTCCGCCGGCGACGTCCACCTTCTGAAGCTTCCCGTCCGCGAAGAACCCGAGGTAGCGGCTGTCGGGGGACCAGAAGACGCGCCGGGTTCCTTCGGTGCCGGCGAGCGGGTGCGCGGCGAGCGCGTTCAGGGGACGGACCCAGATCCGATTCTTCCCCGACGCGTCGGTCGCGTCGAAGGCGAGGATCTGGCCGTCGGGCGAGATGCGCGGCATGTCGATCGTCGCCACCTCGGGCGGGACCGCCACCTCGAAGCGCAAGGTGCGCGGCGGCTTCGGCGCGCGCCTCCAGAAGCCGTAGCCGAGGCCCGCGGCCGCGAGCACCGCGACCACCGCGATGCCCCAGGCGAGCTTCTCCCGGTTCTTGCGGCGCGCGGCGACGGGGGCCGGCAGCCCCGCGAGCGAGCCCCCCTCCGCGATCCACTGGAGCTGAAGCATCACGTCGTGCGCCGTGTTCCAGCGGTGCTCGGGCTCCTTGGCGAGACAGCCCTTGACGACCCGGTCGAGCGCGGGCGGAGTCATGGGCTGGATCGAGGAGATCGGCGGCGGCTCGGAGCTCATGATCGCGCCGATCAGGCTTGCCTGGCTCTTCCCGGTGAACGCCTTCTTCCCCGTCAACATCTCGTACAGCACGCAGCCGAACGCGAAGATGTCGCTGCGGGCGTCCGCCTCGTGGCCCTCGAGCTGCTCGGGGGACATGTACTGGAAAGTCCCGAGGATCGTTCCGCGGCTCGTGAGGGGGTGGCTCTCCTGGAGCGCGGTGGGCAGGCTCGTTGCTCCCGATGCCGCCGCCGGTGGCGCCGCTGCCAGCTTAGCCAGGCCGAAGTCGAGGAGCTTGACGCCCGACTTCGTCAGCATGACGTTGCCGGGCTTCAGATCGCGGTGCACCATGCCTTGGCGGTGAGATTTGTCGAGTGCGTCGGCGATCTCGATGCCAATGCGCAGCAGCTCGCCG
>JBASRI010000466.1:0-1915 GCA_049273755.1 Thermoanaerobaculia bacterium | reverse complement strand
CCGCCACCACGTTCACGCCCGCGCCTGCGACCCGTTCGAAATCTTCGACCCGGTCCAGGGGCGCGGTGACGACGGTTCGAGCGAAGCCGCAACCCTCCCCCGCCTCGAGGGCCCACGCCAGGATCGGCCGCCCCGCCAGCGAGACCAACGCTTTCGGCTCTCCCTTTCCGAGACGGGAGCCTCCCCCGGCCGCGACCACGAGGAGAAGCCGGACCGTTCGAGCGGCGCTCGACGCGCCGACGAGAGCGGAGAATTGCTCTCGGCTGTTCTCCTTCATGGTGGCGCGTTTTTTGGCGACCTGCTCGATCGCTAGACCGCCAGGATCTCTTGCTCCTTCGCCTTCAGCAGGTCGTCGACTTCCTTGACCTTGCGGTCCGTGAGCTTCTGGGACTCCTCGAGGCCGCGGCGCTCGTCGTCCTCCGAGATCGCCTTGTCCTTGAAGAGCTTCTTGATCCGGTCGTTTCCTTCGTGGCGATAGCGCCGGATCTCGACGCGCGCCTCCTCGGCCATGTGGTGCGCCTTCTTGGCCAGATCCTTCCGGCGATCCTCGGTCAGGGCGGGGATCGGGATGCGCACGAGCTTGCCGTCGGACTGGGGATTCAAGCCCAATTCGGACTTGCGGATCGCGCGTTCGATCTCGACCGCCATCTTCGGGTCCCAGGGCGCCGCCACGATCAGTGTGGGGTCGGGGACGGAAAGATTGGCGACCTGGTTGATCGGCACGTCGGCGCCGTAGGCCGACACCAGGATGCCGTCGAGCATCCCCAGGTTCGCGCGCCCCGTCCGGAGCGTCTTGAACCGCTCCTTCAGCGCCGTGATGGCGTCGGTCATCTCCTTGTCGATGTCCTTGAGCTCCTGCCTCATGCCTCGGCTCTCCCTGCGGAAACCAGCGAGCCGATGTCTTCCCCGGCGACGACCCGCTGGATGTTGCCCTTGACCCTCAGGTTGAAGACCTTGATGGGGATCCCGTTCTCCATGCAGAGCGCCACGGCCGCCGCGTCCATGACCTGCAGCCCCTGCTCGAGCGCCTGCCGGTAGGACAGCGTCTTCAGGAACTTCGCGTCCGGGACGCGGTCGGGGTTGGCGTCGTAGACGCCGTCGACCTTGGTCGCCTTCAGAAGCACGTCGGCGTGGATCTCGTTGGCGCGCAGCGCCGCGGCCGAGTCCGTCGTGAAGAAAGGGTTGCCGGTGCCGCCGACGAAGAGCACGACCCGGCCCTTCTCGAGGTGCCGGATCGCGCGGCGCCGGATGAAGGGCTCGGCGATCTGTCGCATCTCGACGGCCGACATCAGCCGGGTCCGGACCGCGCGCTTCTCGAGCGCGTCCTGGAGCGCGAGCCCGTTGATGACCGTCGCGAGCAGGCCCATGTGGTCGCCTGCCACGCGGTCGATGCCCTGCGCCGCGGCGGAAACTCCCCGGATGATGTTGCCGCCGCCGAGCACGACGGCGGTCTCGACGCCGAGGTCGTGGACGTCCTTGATCTCGTCGGCCAGGCGCGCGACGACGTCTGGCGCGATGCCGAACCTCTGGTCCCCCATCAACGCCTCTCCCGAGAGCTTCAGGAGGATGCGGCGGTAAGCAGGGGGCATGGTGGCGCGATTATCCGCGAATCGTGCCCGGCCGGGAAGGAGAACCCTCACCCTTCCCTCTCCCGCCGGGAGAGGGGGTTCTTAAGAGCGACCATCCCGAATCGAGGGAGAGGATCCGCACGCGACGTCCCCTCTCCCGTCCGTTGGTCCGCGAAGCGGGCCGCTAGGAGTCCGAGTCGGCGACGGCTAGGCCGCTTCCTCCGCCCGGCCGAGACCTTCCTCGAGCTTGAAGCGGACGAACCGCAGGTCGAGCGCCGCCTTTCCGGCGCGCTCGGCGATGACCTGACCGACCGTCTTCTCGGGGTCCTTGACGAACGCCTGCTCGA
>JBASRI010000449.1:0-3839 GCA_049273755.1 Thermoanaerobaculia bacterium | reverse complement strand
CGCCGGATTCGCGCGCGTGGCGGTCGTCGGCGCGGGCGAGAGGGCCCGGGCCGCGCTTTCCGGAACGCGCGCGGAGTTTCCGGCGTCCGCGCCCGAGGGGGCGATCCGTCTGCCCTGGAACACGGTCGCGGCGGTGAAAGACCTCGAAGAGCTGCGCTCTGGAGGCGCCTGCCCCGGAATCGCCGTCCGGACCGAGGCAGACCTCCCGCGCGCCGAGCGGTTTCTCCTGCGAGGCCTCGTCAAGGACACCGAGGGCTTCATGTCGAAACACTTCGAGAGAAAGATCTCTCTGGCCCTCAGCCGCCGCCTCGTCGCGACCTCCGTGACGCCCAATGCGATGACGCTGCTGTCGGTCGGCATCGGGCTTCTGGGCGCGGTCTTCTTCCTGCGCCCCACCGCCCCGAGTGAGACGGCCGGAGCGCTTCTGTTTCTCCTCCACTCGATCCTCGACGGCTGCGACGGAGAGCTCGCGCGCCTGAAGTTCCAAGAGTCGCGGTACGGCGGCCTCCTTGACTTCTGGGGCGACAACGTCGTCCACGTCGCCGTCTTCTCGGCGATGGCGATCGGCTGGAGCCGCATGGCAGGAGAGTCGTGGCCCCTCTTCCTCGGCGCGCTGGCCGTGGGCGGCACCCTCGCGTCCGCCTTGCTCGTCTACTCCCGGACGATGGCGGCGCCCAAGCAGGGGCCTCTGTTCACTTCAGTCGCGGCCTCTGGCCCGTCGCGGCTTTCTCGAGTCGCCGACGCCCTCTCGCGCCGCGATTTCATCTACCTCGTTCTGATACTGTCCCTCCTCGGCAAGGCCCGCTGGTTCCTCGTTCTCGCGGCCGCCGGCGCGCCGGTGTACTTCCTCGCGCTGACGGCGATCGCGCTTGCCGAAAGACGCCGCCCAAGGAGCGCTTGATGACGGACCGGACCTCGTTCTATCCCGAGCTCGCCAAGAAGATCGCCCCGGCGCAGGGCAAGCTCGCTGTTTTGCTGCCGGGCCTGGGCGCGGTCTCGACCACGCTGATCGCCGGCGTGCACCTGATCCGCAAGGGCCTGGCGAAGCCGTTCGGGTCCGTGACCCAGATGCAGAAGCTGCGCCTCGGAAAGCGCACGCAGCCCCGCTTCACTTCGATCAAGGATCTCGTTCCCCTGGCCGGGTTATCGGACCTCGTCTTCGGGGGCTGGGACATCTTTCCGGACAACGCGTACGAGGCGGCGGTGAAGGCCGGCGTGCTGCCTGCGGAAATGCTCTCCGCCGTCCGCGCGGAGCTCGAGTCGGTCGCTCCGATGCCGGCCGTCTTCGAGCGCGCGTGGGTCCGGAACCTCGACGGCCCGAACGTCAAGAAGGCCGCGACGAAAATGGACCTGGCCGAAGCGCTCATGAAGGACATCGAGGCGTTCCGCAACAGCTCCGGCGCGTCGCGCGCGGTGATGGTCTGGTGCGGCTCGACCGAGGTCTACGCCCAGCAGAAGCCGGTCCACGAGACGCTCCCCGCCTTCGAGAAGGGCCTGAAGGAGAATTCCGCCGATATTCCGCCGTCCATGATCTACGCCTACGCGGCGATCGCCGCGGGCGTTCCGTACGCCAACGGCGCGCCGAATCTCTCGGTGGACGTGCCGGCCCTCTGGGAGATGGCGCGGGCGAAGGGCGTCCCGGTCGCCGGCAAGGACTTCAAGACCGGCCAGACGCTGATGAAGACCATCATCGCGCCCGGGCTGAAGGCCCGGATGCTCGGGCTCCAGGGCTGGTTCTCGACGAACATCCTCGGCAACCGCGACGGCGAGGTGCTCGACGACCCCGGATCGTTCCGCTCCAAGGAGGTCTCGAAGGCCTCCGTCCTCGACGCCATCCTGCAGCCCGAGCTCTACCCCGAGCTCTACCGCGACTACTTCCACAAGGTCCGCATCGAGTACTACCCGCCGCGCGGCGACGCCAAGGAGGGCTGGGACAACATCGACATCGTGGGGTGGCTGGGCCAGCCGATGCAGATCAAGATCGACTTTCTCTGCCGCGACTCGATCCTCGCCGCGCCCGTGGTCCTCGACCTGCTGCTCTTCCTGGATCTCGCCGGCCGCGCGGGGCTTTCCGGCATTCAGGAGTGGCTGTCGTTCTACTTCAAGTCGCCAATGTCGCGCCCGGACTTGAAGCCCGAGCACGATCTCTTCGTCCAGCACCTGAAGCTCGCCAATACGCTGCGGATCCTGGTGGGCGAGGAAGTCCTGGACCACTCGGGTCTGGACTACTACGAGGGCGAAGGCACGTAGGGGAGGGGCTGTCCCCTCCCGGGCGCCCGCGAGGGGCGCCCCTACGCCGGCTCGCGCAGCACCATCGCCGGATTCTCGCGATGCACAATCCCGGTCCGGACGCTTCCGCCGCAGTGCTTCTGGACGAGCGCGGCCAGCTCCGCCAGGGCGCTCTCGACCCGAGCCCGGTCCACGGGCGGAAGCCCTTCGATGACGAGAAAGCCGTCCTTCGTTTTCTCGGTCAGCTTGGTCCGGTCGGCCTCTTTCCAGTTCCAGCGGCGGCAGATCGCGCCCGCGCGATCCCTGTAGATCACCTCACCCGGTTTCGGGGGCCGCGCCTCGGGCTCGCCGAGCAGCCGCACCGGAGGCTCCTGGTCGGTCGCGAACGTCAGCGCGACGTCGCCCTCGATCGCATCGAGGTCCTCGCCGCCGACGGGCACGAGGTGCTTCAACGAGACCGCGTTGTACAGGTCCACCAGGCGATTGACGTGCCGCAGGCGCTCTCCCCTCGCTGCGCGCCGGACGAGGTTCTCGATCGAGGAGGGGTGATCCTTGGGCTTGGCCCCGAAGCGCCGGTACGCCTCTCGCCAGCAGGCGATGTGGGGGTGATCCTGGACGGCGGCCCCCGCGAACCGGCGCTCCGTCTCGTCTTCCTCTGGCTGCAGCGACTCCAGGATCTCGGCGCTCTCGCCCTCGTTGCGGACGCCTTCGAATGCCACGACGCCGATCACCGCGGCCGGGAACGCCCGGAAGATCCCCTCGGAGACGCGGAGCATCGTCACGAGGGGTCTGTCTACCACAGGCCACACGCGACGCTTCCCGCGGGTAGACTTCGCCGAGATGGCGGTCCGCAAAATCCTCCACGTGGACATGGACGCCTTCTACGCGTCCGTCGAGCAGCGAGATGACCCGACACTCGCCGGTCGCCCGGTCGCCGTGGGCGGGGCGCCGGAGAGCCGCGGCGTCGTCTGCGCGGCGAGCTATGAGGCGCGCCGCTTCGGCGTGCGCTCGGCGATCCCCATGTCGCGCGCCGTGCGCCTGTGTCCGGAGCTCGTCGTCGTGCGGCCGGACTTCAAGAAGTACGGGGCTGTCTCGAAGCAGATCCTGGATCTCTTTCGAACCGTCACGCCGCTCGTCGAGCCGCTTTCGCTCGATGAGGCCTACCTCGACGTCACGGAGAATCACTGGGGTGAGCCGCTCGGAGTCGCCGTCGCGCGGCGCCTGAAGGCCGCGATCCGCGAGGAGACCCGGCTGACGGCGTCGGCCGGTGTGGCGCCGAACAAGTTCCTCGCGAAGATCGCCTCCGGCTGGAAGAAGCCGGACGGCCTGACCGTCATCTCGCCCGAGCGCGTCGAAGGGTTCCTGCAGGGACTTCCCGTCGACGCGCTCTGGGGCGTGGGACCCAAGACCGCGGCCCGGCTCCACGCGGCGGGCATCGCGCGGCTGACCGACGTGCGCACCGCTCCCGAAGAGGTTCTCCGGCGCTGCGTGGGAAGCTGGGCCGAAGGATTGCGCCGGCTCTCCCACGGCGAGGACGAGCGCCCCGTCGAGCCCAACCGCGAGCGCAAGTCCGTCTCGAGCGAGGAGACCTTCGCCACGGACCTGAGGAA
>JBASRI010000447.1:0-1753 GCA_049273755.1 Thermoanaerobaculia bacterium | reverse complement strand
TCGACCGGCGGGTCATGGAACGCCGCATGTCCGAACGCCGGAGCGCGGGCTCCAGTACGGGCGCCTGAGCCGGCGCCGCCTCAGCCCGCCTGCGCGCCCGCGATCGCCTGGCGGACCGCTCCCAGATGGTAGGCCGCGTGCGCGATCGCCCCGATCGTCGAGGCCAGCTCCACCCCGTTCGCGGCGGGCTCGGTCTCGACGGTCCGGAGCAGCTCGGCGTACTGGTGGCGAAGCTCCTGCCGAATCCCGGCCCACGCGGTCTCGTCCACTTTCCCGACCTCCCAGCTCTTTGCCCAGTCCCGGGGGTCGTGGTCTCCGCGGAGCCACGCGCTCGAGGTCTCAAGGTGGAACCCGGCGTGGAACGCGTGGCCGGCGATCGTGGGTCCGCCAGGTCGCGTCGGCCGCGAGGCCTCTGCCGCCGACAGCGCGTCCAGGACGCTGAAGAACCCGGCCTTGGGGTCGTTGTCGATGAAGTAAGTCGAGGGGCCGGTCGGGCCCTCGAAGGTTTCGCGCAGCAGGGTCACGGTCGCCGAGTCGAGGGTGGACGAAGTGGACATGCGGACCTCCTGGAGCGTCAAAACACCGGCCGGGGTCAAAGGTTGCGGGTCGCTCGTGGCTCCCGTCATGACAACCATTCCTCGCAGAGCCGCCGCAGCCCATGCCCGCGCTGGCCGACGTCGAGGCCCGGCTCGGATCTCGTCTCGCCCGATGCCCTGGCTCGCGTACCGCTTCTCCCCGACGAAGATTTCTCCGCGATCTACGCGTACCTGCGCACGATTCCGATCCGACGCTTTGTCATCCCGAGCGCAGCGAGATAGCCGACCACCGACCCGGCCAGCGAAGGCAGGCCCCCGGCAGTAGGGAACGCCGTGCGCAGTACGGCGGTAACGCAAACCCACGGCAGTAGGCAACGCCGAGCTTGCGCGGCGTCAATCCCTTTGAAGTCACGACGTGACTCAGAAAGGGATCCCTCGGGCCTGCGTCCCTCGGGATGACAGGGCGGCCGTGTGCGATCTCCTCGGTTGCCGGCGATGCGCTCGCCCAGCGGGATATATTCGATCCATGACCGACCGCGAGTTCTTCGCGCAGCGCTGGAAAGAGGAACGTCCGCTGTTCGTGAAGGTCCTCAAGGCGATGCCCGAGGGCAAGCTCGACTATAAGCCGCACGAGAAGTCCCGCCCCGCCGGCCGCATCTCCTGGGGCATGGCCGAGGAAGTGCGGGGGCTCTCCGAGATCGTGGAGAAGGGGGAGTCTCACTGGCAGCTGCTGCCGGAGCCCCAGACCGTGGCCGAGATCGTTAAGGCGTTCGAGCGGAACGCCGAGCGCCTGAGCCGGCTCGCCGACTCCATGGACGACACGAGATGGGCGTCGCCGGGCAAGTTCATCGCGGGCGGCCAGGTCGTCTTCGGCGGCCCCATCCGCGACCACTGCTGGTGGATCCTGTTCGACCTCGTGCACCACCGCGGCCAGCTCTCCACGTACCTGCGGCCGATGGGCGGCAAGGTCCCCGCGGTGTACGGTCCTTCCGGCGACGAGCCGATGTAACACGTCGCCTACGCCGTGCGAGTACGCACGGCTCCGGCTCCCGCGGCGCGAGGCTCCTCTGCTCGGTTACTTCGCGGAGACTCCTCGCGCCGCCAACGGGAGCCCGGACTTAGGGCGCCGGTTTTTCCAGCTCCTTCAACGCGCGGATCGACGACTCGAGCTTGGGGTCGAGCTCGACGGCCTTCTTGTACGCCGCGATCGCCTGGTC
>JBASRI010000440.1:0-4314 GCA_049273755.1 Thermoanaerobaculia bacterium | reverse complement strand
CATCCGAGCCTCTGCCTTCCCCAGGACTTCGACCTGTCCCCCTCCTTCGACGTCGTGAAGTTCAACGCCCGCGAGCCGATCAAGTTCCCCTACGAAAGAAGCGACTGAGGCTCAGAGTCTGAGCGGCCCGCTCCGCGGGCCGACCGACGGGGGAGGGGATGTCGCGTGTGGATCCTCTCCCTCGGAATCGGTCTTGAGGCTTGGTGTCACGTTCACTGTCGAGGCGGAGACTCCTCGCGCCGCGAACCAAATCTTCCGCGGCTACGGACTCGTGATCCGGCGGCGCGAAACGGCGATCTCCGGAGGCCGGCGCAGCGTCTGGAAGACGACGCAGTAGCGCTCCGTCAGGCGCTGCAAGTTCGCAAGCTGCTCCTCGGAGGCGTCGGTCTCGAGGTCGAAGCGCAGGCGGATGGTCTGGAACCCGACGGCAACCTCTTTGGAGACGCCGAGCGTGCCCCGAAAGTCCAGGTCGCCCTCCGCTTCGACGCGGCCGTGGCGGATCTCGATCCCGAGCGCCGTCGCCACGGCGGCCATCGTCACGCCGGCGCAGGCCGCGAGCGCTTCGAGGAGCATGTCGCCCGAGCACGCCGCTCTCCCGTCGCCTCCTGTGGCCGGATGAAGCCCGGCGGCGACGAGCGCCTTCCCGGTCTCGACCCGGCACGTGACGTCCTCGCCGATCCGCCCTCGCGCCCTGAGCGTGACGAGGGCGGCCTCGGGGTGCTCGCGGTAGCGGTCCTTGAGCGGGGTCTGCAGCGCACGAAGATCGTCGGAGTTCATGGCCAGATCTTATGGCCGGCCGAGGCCTTCGAGTAGAGTCGCGCCCGTGAATCACGACGGCAGCCACGACCGCGCCGACTTGAAGCGGATCGCGCGGCGCGCGATGGTCGAGAAGGGCCTGGAGCCCGACTTCTCGCGCGACGCGCTCGCGGAGCTCGCCGGCATTCGCGGCCCGGCGCCGGTCTCCGCGGCCGCGGACGTACGGGACATGCGCGGCCGGCCGTGGGTCTCGATCGACAACGACGACTCTCGGGACCTCGACCAGCTCACACTGGCCGAGCCCTCGCCCAGCGGCGTCACGAAGATCTTCGTAGCGGTCGCGGACGTGGACGCCCTAGTCCGGAAGGGGACGGCGATCGACGGCCATGCCCGCACGAACACGACCTCGGTCTACACGGCGGCCGAGATCTTCCCGATGCTTCCGGAGAAGCTCTCCACGGATTTCACGTCGTTGAACGAAGGCCAGGATCGGCTCGCGGTCGTCGTCGAGATGGTGGTCGAGAAGGACGGCACGGTCACGGCGTCCGACGTTTACCGGGCCGCCGTTCACAATCGCGCTCAGCTCGCGTACGACTCCGTCTCCGTGGGACTGACGGGGGGCGCGTTCCCCGAGAAGGCGCAGGCCGTGCCCGGGGGAATCGAGCAGCTCCGTCTCCAGGACGCGGTGGCGCAGGCGCTGCGCGGAAGGCGCGAGGAGGAGGGAGCGCTGGACCTCGAGACGATCGAGCCGAAGGCCGTCTTCGCCAACGACGAGCTCGTGGATCTCGCGGTCCTGCCGAAGAACCGCGCGCGGCAGCTCATCGAGGATTTCATGATCGCGGCCAACGGCGTCACCGCGCGTTACCTCGCGGGCAAGGGGTTCGATGCGCTGCGCCGGGTGGTCCGCGCGCCCGAGCGGTGGCAGAAGATCGCGGCCCTCGCCGCGGAGTCGGGGGAGAGACTTCCGGCGGAGCCGGACAGCCGGGCGCTGGAGGCGTTCCTCCGCAAGCGGCGGCGCGCCGATCCCCTGCGGTTCCCGGACCTCTCGCTCGTGATCGTGAAGCTCATGGGCGCGGGCGAGTACGTCGTCGAGCGCCCCGGCCAGCCGCCAATCGGCCATTTCGGCCTCGCGGTCCACGACTACACCCACTCGACGGCGCCCAATCGCCGCTTCCCCGACCTCATCACCCAGCGCCTGCTGAAGGCCGCGATGGCGGGGGAGCCGACCCCATATCCGGCCGGGGAGCTCGGCCCCGTAGCGGCTCACTGCACCGAGCAGGAGGACGACGCCGACAAGGTCGAGCGCCTCGTGCGCAAGTCGGCCGCGGCGCTCCTGCTCGAAAAACGGATCGGGCAACTCTTCGACGGCGTCGTCACGGGAGCCTCCGAGAAAGGCACCTGGGTCCGTATCTTCGGGCCGCCTGCCGAGGGCAGGCTGGTCCACGGCTTCGACGGCCTCGAGGTTGGCGACCGGCTTCGCGTGAAGCTCATTTCGACCGATATCGAGCGGGGCTTCATCGATTTCGTGCGGGTGAACTAGCGGGGTGGCTCGCCACTCTCGAGAGCCTGAGGTAGATTCCCCTCCCGTTGCGCAAGGTAACGCCGGTTACGGGAGGGCAGAATGACGAGACGGGTCTCCGGCCTCGCGGCCGCGGTTCTGATTTTTCTGGGTCTGGCCGGGCGCGCTGAGATGGCGCAAGCACAGGCGGCCTCGAACTCGCCGACCGCCGAGGAGGCGACGAAGTTCGTCGACGACGCCGAGCAGCAACTCTTGAAGCTCTGGATCGATTCGGGCCGCGCGGACTGGGTCAAGTCCACCGACATCACCGAGGACACGGAGATCCTGGCGGCGCAGGCCAACGAGAAAGCCATCACCGCCGGAGTGCAGTACGCCAAGCAGGCAACGCGCTTCGACGGCCTGAGGCTGCCGGAGGTCACGGCGCGCAAGCTCAAGCTCCTGAAGCTCGCCCTGACCGTGGCGGCGCCCTCGGACCCTGCCGAAGCGGCCGAGCTGACGCGCATCAGCGCTGCGATGGAGGGCATGTACGGCAAGGGCAAGTACTGCCCGACCAAAGATCGGTGCCTGGACCTCGAAGAGATCACGAAGATCATGGCGAAGTCGCGGGACGCGAAGGAGCTGCTCGACGTGTGGGCGGGGTGGCACTCGATCGCTCCGCCGATCAAGAAGCTCTTCGTCCGCTACGTCGAGCTCGCCAACAAGGGCGCGCGCGAGCTCGGCTACAAGGACACGGGCGCGATGTGGCGCTCCAAGTACGACATGCCGCCGGACGCCTTCGCGAAGGAGCTCGACCGGCTCTGGGAGCAGGTCCGCCCGCTCTACGTCTCGCTCCACGCTTACGTGCGCTGGAAGCTGCGCGAGAAGTACGGGGACATCGTGCCCGCCAACGGCCCGATCCCGGCCCACCTGCTGGGCAACATGTGGGCGCAGACCTGGGACAACGTGTATCCCCTCGTCGCGCCGAAGGGGGCCGATCCGGGCTACGACCTGACGGAGATCCTGAAGTCGCGCCAGACCGACGCGTTGCAGATGGTCAAGTACGGTGAGGGCTTCTTTTCCTCGCTGGGCTTCGACCCGCTCCCGAAGACGTTCTGGGAACGCTCGATGTTCACCAAGCCCCGGGACCGCGAGGTCGTCTGCCACGCGAGCGCCTGGGACATCGACTACGACGAAGACCTGCGGATCAAGATGTGCATCGACATCACGGGCGAGGACTTCACGACGATCCACCACGAGCTCGGCCACAACTACTACCAGCGCGCCTATCGCAAGCAGCCGCCGCTCTTCCGCGACAGCGCCAACGACGGGTTCCACGAGGCGATCGGCGACACGGTGGCGCTCTCGGTGACTCCCGAGTACCTCGTCCAGCTCGGCTTCCTCACAAAGGCGCCCGACACGTCGAAGGACATCGGCCTCCTGCTCGGCAAGGCGCTCGAGAAGATCGCGTTCCTCCCGTTCGGGCTCCTGATCGACCAGTGGCGGTGGAAAGTCTTTTCGGGCGAGATCACGCCCGAGCAGTACAACCAGGCCTGGTGGGAGCTACGCCGCAAGTATCAAGGCGTGGCGCCCCCAACCACGCGAAGCGAGTCCGACTTCGATCCGGGCGCCAAGTATCACGTGCCTGCGGGCGTGCCGTACACGCGCTACTTCATGGCCGACATCCTCCAGTTCCAGTTCCACCGCGCGTTGTCGAAGACCGCGGACTGCACACGGCCGCTCAACCGCTGCTCGATCTACGGCAACAAGGCGGCGGGCAAGCGTCTCGAAAACACGCTGGCGATGGGCCAGTCGCGCCCATGGCCGGACGCGCTGGAGACTCTGACCGGCCAGCGCGACATGGACGCCCACGCCATCCGCGATTACTTCGCGCCGCTCCAGAAGTGGCTCGACGAGCAGAACAAGGGCAAGCCGATGGGTTGGTAGGGGTCAGACGGCGGACGGCAGGCGGGAGACGAGTCCTGGGGCGGCCGCAAGGGCCGCCCCTACGTTGGGTCGGTAATCCGTAGGGCGGGGCTGGGTTGCCGCCGTCCCGCGGACGG
>JBASRI010000436.1:0-1662 GCA_049273755.1 Thermoanaerobaculia bacterium | reverse complement strand
TCACGGAATAGAACACGAACGGGTGCTGGCGAAAGCGGTCGCCGCCGGTGTGCATGTCGACGAAGTATTCGGCGACGCGCCGCACCTCGGCAGACACCGCCGCCGCGATCCGCTCGGTCGCGAACCGGTCCCGCCCGGGGAACGCGTCTCCAAAGTCCGCGAGATCATCGAGGTTCGGATTGACGCGCTGGAGGGCCCGGAACGCGAGGGGATTCGTGATCATGACGGCGACGACCGTGCCCGTCATGGCCTGGGGATCGAGGTTCCGAACGACGTCCTGCAGCGCACGCGGCCCGCCGTACTCGTCGCCGTGCGCGCTCGCCTCCACCCAAACGACCGGCCCCGCCTGCCGGCCCGTCACGATCGCGATCGGCAGCGCCACGGGCGATCCATCCGCCGCCTCGGCTACCTTGAGCGACCCGCGCACCGTCTGGCCGGCGACGCCCCGCGCCGTACCGATCTCGACGACTTTGCGTTCGGTGCCTGTTGCGCTGACGCCCACCGCGAAGACGGCAGGAAGAAGCAGCGGCAACATCAGCCGGAAGCGGTGCATCCGGGCCTCCGTGCGAAATCCGAGCGCGAGGAATCGTACCGTAGGATTCTTGATGGCACGGAGGCCAGCGCTTCCCCCTCTCCCGGCGGGAGAGGGAACGGGTGAGGGGCTCCGGCCCGGCGTGAGGGCCGTTACCGCGGCAGGGCTGTCGCTGTTGGCGTAGGCGGAGCCTGACGGTTGGACTTGGAGCTGTTGAGGTTCGTGGCGTCCTGGGGGCCAGCCGTGGGTGTGATCGTCGTCGCCACCCGGCCACCAAGGGTCGGACTCGGGGACGGCTGACTCGACCTGGCCTTGATGTTCTGAATGGAACTCTTGGACGTATCTCCTTTTGCCCGCTCTTCCTCCGGCTTCGGGGTGGACTTCGCGTCAGGCTCAACCGTTCGATTGGATCGAGAGCTGTTCAAGTTCGTCGCGCGGTTTGCCTGAGGCGTCGACGTCGGTGTGGGCGCGGCCCGCTCCTGCGACTGCATGCCCGTCAAGGCGATCACCACGCCGAGCCCCGAAACGACTCTCGAGAGTTTGTTCACCACCAGCCTCTTTTGGCTTTGATTGTACTGCTGACCGCGTAAGGAAACATTCGTCCTCCCTCGCTCCACGACGGGCGCATAGACTGATTGGAGGAGGGTTGAGAGATGAGAACAGAACACGACGACCTGGCAAAGGGCGAAGGGAAGCTTCTGGCTGAGCGACGCATCGTTCTCTATCGGGACCAGGGCGGAGCTCTGCACGCCATGAGCAGCGTCTGCCCCCATCGAGGCTGCGACGTCGATTGGAACGGCGAGGAAAAGGTCTGGGACTGCCCGTGCCACGGCTCGCGCTTCGCCGCGGATGGAGCCGTCCTTCGCGGTCCCGCGATGCAGCCGCTGACGCCCGCGGAGGTGCCGGAGGAGGCTTGATGGCCGAGCACTTCTTCCCGCTCAAGGGCCGACGGGAAGTCGCCGAGGGCACGATGGCCTTCCGGTTCGACACCTCCGGCTCCGACTTCGCCTTCGAGGCCGGCCAGAACGCCGACTTCACGTTGATCGATCCGCCGAAGAGCGACGCCGAGGGAAACGTGCGGACGTTCTCCTTCGCGAGCTCGCCCCATCACCGGAGCTTCTTCATGATCG
>JBASRI010000428.1:0-1850 GCA_049273755.1 Thermoanaerobaculia bacterium | reverse complement strand
CGCGAAGACGGCGTCGAGCGAGATCGGTCCGGCGCCGTAGGCGCCGAGCCAGAGGCAGAGCGCGATGTAGAGGTACTCGATGAAGCCAAAGAGGTCCGAGAGCCCGTGGAGCTCGCTCCGCCGCGCGGTCAGGATCGCGACGGTCATCGTCCCGATCAGCGGAAGGCTCGCCAGGCGAGTGGCCAGACCCAGAAGCATCAGAATCCCGCAGACGAACTCCGTGCCCGCGGCGAGCGGCGCCTGGAATTGCGGCGCCGGGATTCCAAGCGAGGTGAAGTAGGCCACGACCTTCGGCAGGGCGTGCAGCTTGCCCCAGCCGGACTCCACGAACACGAAGCCCAGGGTCAACCGGGTCGCGGTCGGCGGGAGCCAGCGCAGGGCCGACGAGACGCGAAGGATCGGGCGGCGCAGGCGCGAGATGCGGTCGGTCAGTGTCGGCATGCGAGCTCCTTCGAAGTGACCGAAGCCTATCCCGCCCCACTCGCGTTCGGAGAGGCGGGGCCCCAGTGCTTCCTGTCGTGCGTGCGCTCGCGGCCCTCCTCGAGGCGCGCGGGCTCGACGTCGGACGGATTGCTCATGCCCGCACTCTGGATGCGGCGGGGGGTTTGGGGGTTCGAGCCCGGGGGTTGGGGCCGGGGGCGAGGAAGATCCGGTCGATTCGGATCAACTCCCCCAGCGACCAGGCCTGAAACGGGCATCCGCGCGGGGTGTGGGGCGCTTCCCCGTCGGCGATCTCCGAGACGTGGGAGAGCCCGGCCTCGTCCAGGTGCGCCATCAGCGGCTCGAGGAAGCGTGCCCGCGCGTCCCGCTTCACCTTCGCCGTCGCTCCCCGAGAACGCACCCAGGCGTCCACGAAGGCGCCCGCCAGGAACGGCCAAACGGTTCCCTGGTGGTAGGCGCCGTCCCGGTCCACGACACCTCCTTCGTACCGCGGGCGATAGGCGGAATCGTCCGGCGAAAGCGAGCGCAGGCCCAAGGGTGTGGAGAGCTTCGCCTCGACCGCGTCCACGACGCGGCGCGCGCGCTCGCCCTCCAACAGGGGAAAGGGAAGGCCGCCGACGGCGAAGATCTGGTTCGGGCGAAACGTCGGATCCGCCGTTCCGGGGCGGTGACCGGGGTCCACGACATCGTAGAGGAAGCCCCCGGCCTCGTCCCAGAAGCGCTCCCGGAAGGACGCGAGCGCCCGGTCGTGCAGCGCGCGCCATTGCTCCGTGAAGATCCCGGCGATCCAGAGCGCGTTGACCCAGAGCGCCTGGACCTCGACCGGCTTGCCGATCCGGGGTGTGACCACCCAGTCGCCGACTTTCGCGTCCATCCAGGTCAGCTGCACGCCCGGCGCGCCGGCCGAGAGCAAGCCGTCGGCGTCTGCGCGGATCCCGTAGCGGGTCCCGTTCGAATAGCAAGTCAGGATCGCATCCACGGCCGCCTCGAGCCGGCGCACGGCCGGGCGCGCCATGGGTCTTTCGGCGACCTTCATCGCCTCCAGGTAGTCGTACACGGCGACGACGTACCAGAGCGATGCGTCGACGGAATTGAATTCGGGTTCCTTCTCTGCGTCCGAAAAGAAGTTCGGAAGCATTCCCTCCGAGACGGCGCCGGACCATTCGAGCAGGATGTCTCCAGCCTCGTCGAGCCTTCCCGCGGCCAGGCACAGCCCCCGCAGCGCGATGAACGTGTCCCGCCCCCAGTCGGTGAACCAGGGATAGCCCGCGACCACAGTCTGGCCGGCGCCGCGGCGGACGATGTACGCGTCGGCGGAGCGCTCGAGTCGGCCGGGAAACCCCGCGCGGCGGGAGCGCTCCGCCGAACGCAGCGCTTCCAGCGCGGCCTCGGCGCTCCCGGTGCCGAGC
>JBASRI010000416.1:0-15220 GCA_049273755.1 Thermoanaerobaculia bacterium | reverse complement strand
GCGTCGGGGTCGGCGTGCCCGGGCGGGGCGTGGCGGCGCGGGACGGCGGGGTCGCCCCCGGAGGCGCCGTCTGTCCCGGAGCAGTGGATCCCGACGTGACCTCGGGAGAGCTCGAGGCCTGGGGTATCGCGAGGAGTGTCGTCAGCACGAGGTGGAGCATCTCGGTCCTTTCGTCAGGCCGGCAGCACGACGAGCTCGCCCGGGCGGGCCGAGAGGCTGACCGGCGGCGCAGCGCCCGCAGCGCAGTAGTCGTCTTCGATTCGAACGCCGAATCTTCCAGGCAGGTAGATGCCGGGCTCGATCGTGACGGTGTTGCCCGAGGACAGCGGCGCGCGGTTTCCACGAACCAGGTAGGGCGGCTCGTGCCCGTCCATGCCGAGGCCGTGGCCGAGCCGATGCGTGAAGAAGGCGCCGTACCCGGCCTCCTCGATCACCCGGCGGGCCGCGCGGTCCACGTCCTCGCCCGAGGCGCCGGCCGCGAGCGCGTCGATCCCGGCCAGCTGCGCGCGGTTCACGGCCGCGTAGACCTTTCGCAGCTCGTCGGACGGCGGGCCGAACGACACGGTCCGCGTGACGTCGGACGTGTACCCGCGGACCTTGCAGCCGGCGTCGATCAGGACCACGTCGCCGACGGCCAGCTTGCGGTCGCCGGGCCCGCCGTGCGGCAGCGCCGAGGAAGGGCCGAACTGCACCAGGCCTCCGCCATGGACACCGAGCTTCTGGAGCTCGCCCTCGAGGAGTGTGGAGACCTCGCTCTCGGTCATGCCGCGCGAAAGCCGCTTGTGCGTCGCGGCGATCGCCAGCGTCGTGCGCCGAGCGGCCTCGCGAATGAAGGCCTGCTCGTCGGCGCTCTTGACCATGCGGAGGGCATCGAAGACCGGCGTAGCGTCACGCGCCTCGAGCGGCGCGGCGGCTCGCAGCTTGGCCGCCGCCTGGTACGCGGTCGAGCCTTCGATGCCGACGGTCCGTGACTTGCCGAGCGTCTTCGCGACGAGAGCCTCCGGGTCCTCGTCCTCTTTCCAGGTCAGGACGTCGTCGACCACGGCGTCGCGCCGATGATTCTCGGCCTCGAAGTACGGAGTGACGAGGACGGCGGGCCCGTCGGTAAACAGAAGGAGCGCGGTCAGCCGCTCGCTGCGGCCGATCGCGAGGTTCGCGCAATAGGCGAGGTTGGTCGACGGCGTGGCGAACAGGACGTCCATGCCGGAGGTCTTTGCGGCGGCGCGGAGCCTCGCCTGGCGATCCCGGAAGACGTCGGGCGAAAGGGCGGGCGGCAGCGGAGGCGCCGTGTCGCCCGCATGCAGCCCCGCGGGCCACGCGGACGCCGCGGCAGCGGCTCCCGTCACGGCCATCCAGTCCCGGCGTGTCAGGGGCATGCGACTGCTAAGAATATCGGCTTTCGCTCGGCTGCCGTCGGGGGGTCCGAAAGCCGCGCGCGTTCTAGTCGCGGTCGCGGCGGCGCTCGTTGTGACGCCGGTCGCTGCGGCCGGCGTCGGCGGGCACGAAGCGGTCGTGCTCGCGGCGCTTTTCGACGCGGCGTTCGTCGGTGTCGCGCCGGTCGGGGCTCGGCGAATCGGGCTCTTTCTCCTCGGTCATGGGTCGGGGCTTCCTTTTCTTGGTCACGTTGGGTTCCGAGCAGGCGCTAACAGCGAGCGCTTTGGCAGCATTCCCGTCAGTACACGCCCCCCGTCAGATGGACGATCGCCGTCCACAGCCCGCGGCTGAACCGAAAGGTCAGCAGCGGCACCGCGATCGCGGCTCCGCACCAGACGGCGAGGCTCACGCCCAGAGGCCAGAGCGGAGAGAACGCCGCGCCGATCATCAGAACGAACGCGACGACGAACGTGTTCAGGTCGAGCGAGCCGACCCACTGGCCGTGCTCGCGCGCGAAGCCGACGCCGCAGGTCGAGCAGGTCTCGTACATGCGAAAGTAGGTACGGAAGAGCTTGCCGGTTCCGCAGACGGGGCACCGCAGACGGAGTCCTCGCCACACGACCTTGCGCCAGTAGCCCGGAGGCCATCCCGAGTTGTGCCGCGCCGTCGTGCCGCGCCAGGGAAGAACCGGAGGCGGATCGGGGGACGGGGAGGCCATGGCGGAACCGATCTTACTCCCGGGCCTCGGCGGCATCCGCTGCGGGCGCGGTTCGTCCACGGAGAACAGGGAGGAGCAGCGCCCGCATGGCCGCCTCCACTGTAGACTATCGGCTCCTGAGGAGGAACCCATGGCCCGCAAGAGTCTGTCCCGCACGACCGCCCAGGCCCTCGGCCCGATCGTCGTGCCCCTGGTCACGAAAGTCGCCTTGCCGATCGTCATCGAGAGCCTGCGCCGCGGCGGCAGGTTCGACACCGACCGCTTCTTCGAGGAAGCGAAGGAGAGTCTGTCCAAGGGCGTCAAGCAGAGCAAGCCCGAGCTCGAAGAGCTCAAGGAGCAGCTCACCGAGCGTGGCTCGGACGTCTACGAGGAGATCCGCAAGCAGGGTGCCGAGCTTCTCGAGTCTCTCTCCGAGAAGGGCTCCGCGCTGGCCGAGGACTGGCTCGAGCGCGCGCGGCCGCGGCGGCGCCGTTTCCGCTTCATCCATGCCGTCGTGATCCTCGGGATCGTGGGCGTCGGAGTGGCGCTCCTGGGGCGGAAATAGGGACGGCCACAAGGGCCGCCCCTACGACCGTAGGGGCGGGGCGGGGGGCCGCGTCCCCGCCCGCTAGCCCACGGCCAGCTTCTTGTACTTGATCCTATGCGGCTGGTCGGCTTCGAGGCCGAGCCGCCGCTTCCGGTCGACCTCGTACTCCTGGTAGTTGCCCTCGAACCAGACCGCCTGGCTGTCGCCTTCGAACGCCAGGATGTGCGTCGCGATGCGGTCCAGGAACCAGCGGTCGTGGCTGATGACGACGGCGCAGCCGCCGAAGTTCAGCAGCGCCTCTTCGAGCGCCCGCAGCGTGTCGACGTCGAGGTCATTGGTGGGCTCGTCGAGGAGCAGGACGTTGCCGCCCTTCTTGAGCGTCCGCGCGAGGTGGAGCCGGTTCATCTCGCCGCCGGAGAGGTCGCCGACGCGCTTCTGCTGGTCCTGCCCCTTGAAGTTGAACATGGAGACGTAGGCTCGGGACGAGATCTCGCGCTTTCCGAGGACGATCCTGTCCTGGCCGCCGGAGATCTCGTCGTGGACGGTTTTCGAAGGGTCGGGCTTGTCGCGGTCCTGATCCACGTAGGAGGCGACGACCGTGTCGCCGACCGTCAGCTTGCCGGCGTCGGCCTTCTCCTTGCCCATGATCATCTTGAAGAGCGTCGTCTTGCCGGCGCCGTTGGGGCCGATGATACCGACGATCCCGCCGCGGGGCAGGTCGAAGGAGAGGTCCTCCATCAGGAGCCGGTCGCCGAACGCCTTGCGCACGCCCTCGGCCCGCACGACGACGTCGCCCAGGCGCGGGCCCGGCGGGATGAAGAGCTCCTGCGTCTCGCCGCGGGTCTCGGGGCCCGAGTCGGCGAGCAGCGACTCGTAGCGGTCGATGCGGGCGCGGCTCTTCGCGTGGCGGGCGCGGGGCGACATCTTGATCCACTCGAGCTCGCGCAGGAGCGTGCGTCGCTTGGCGGTTTCGGCCTTCTCCTCCAGCTCGAGCCTCTGCTCCTTCTGCTCGAGCCAGCTCGAGTAGTTTCCCTTCCACGGAATGCCGGCGCCACGGTCGAGCTCCAGGATCCAGCCCGCGACGTTGTCGAGGAAGTAGCGATCGTGGGTCACGGCGACGACCGTGCCGGGATATTCCGCAAGATGCCGCTCGAGCCACGCCACCGACTCGGCGTCGAGGTGGTTGGTCGGCTCGTCCAACAGCAGCAGGTCCGGCCGTTCGAGGAGGATCTTGCAGAGCGCGACGCGCCGCTTTTCGCCGCCCGAGATTGTGGTCACGTCGGCGTCCGGCGGTGGCAGGCGTAGGGCATCCATCGCGATCTCGAGCTGCCGGTCGAGCTCCCACGCGTTGGAGGCTTCGATCGCATCCTGCACGCGCTGGTACTCCGCCATGACTTTCTCGCTCTCGGACTCCGAGAGCTCCTCGGCGAGCTTTTCGTTGAGCTCCTCGAAGCGCTTCAGGAGAGCGCGCGTCTTGGCCACGCCTTCCTCGACGTTGCCGAGGACGTTCTTGGAGGAGTCGAGCCGGGGGTCCTGCGGCAGGAAGCCCACGCGCGTTCCGTCGGCCGGGAAGGCCTCGCCGGCGAAGTCCTTCTCGACGCCGGCCATGATCTTCAGCAAGGTCGACTTGCCGGCGCCGTTTAAGCCCAGGACGCCGATCTTGGCGCCGGGCAGGAACGACAGGTAGATGCCCTTGAGAATCTCGCGCTGCGGAGGGACGACCTTCCGCAGGTTGACCATCGTGTAGATGTACTGGTGTGCCATAGGGCGGGGGAGTCTATAACGAGTTGTGCGCTCTGAATTCAGGTGCGACCCTCGTCGCTGCGCTCCTCGGGATGACGCCGTGCGGAGCATCGCTCCTCACGGCGTCACCTCCCCAACGTTGATCCCCATCGTGCCCAAAAGCCGTTCCTCGTAGCGCACGTTTCCGAAGCCCGCCTCCCGCATCAGGGACTCCACGCCGCGCTGGGCGGGGTAACGCTCGAGAGAGGCGGGGATGTACGCGTAGGTCTCCGGGTCGCCGTGGAAGATCCAGCCCACCGCCGGCATCATGGTGCCGAGGTAGGCGCGGTAGAGGGCGGCCGGGACCGGATGATCTGGCTTGCCGAAGTCGAGCACGACGGCGCGGCCTCCGCGCGCCAGCACGCGCCGCATCTCCGAGAGCGCGGATGGAATGTCGGCGACGTTGCGCAGGCCGTAGCCGACGGTGACGACGTCGAAAGCGCCGTCGCGGAAGGGGAGTGTGAGCGCATCCGCCTGGACGAACCCGCTGCGGTGTCCTCCCTCGCGCCGGCGCCGGCGGGCCACGGCGAGCATCGGGAGCGTGAAGTCGGCGCCGGTCACAGCGCCCGCGCCCGTGTCTTCGGCCAGGAAGCAGAGGTCTCCGCTTCCGCAGCACAGGTCCAGCGCCCGCGCGCCGGGCCGCGCGCCCGAGAGGGCCAGCTTGACCGCCTGCCGCTTCCACCGCCGGTGCATCCCGAAGCTCATGACGTCGTTGACCAGGTCGTACCGCCACGCCAAGCGCGAAAACATCTCGCGCACCTTGCGGGCGCGCTCCTCGTCGTAGGAGAGGTATTTGTTGGTCACGCCGCGCCAACTATAGATGGCGCGGGCGGAATGGCCTCTCCTGTTGTAAAGTTTCCGATTCCATGGCAGACCCGAAGAACAAAGCCGTCAGCGCCGACGAAGCCCGCCGCGTCGCCGAGGAGGCGCGAGAGAGCGAGTGGAAGGCGCCGTCGTTCCTGAAGCAGACGTTCCTCGGGAACTTCCGCCTCGACCTCGTGCATCCCTTTCCGCCCGCGCCGCCGGAACGCCCCGAGTTTCGCGCGTTCCTCGAGAGGCTCGAGCGCTTTCTCGTCGAGCAGGTCGACCCCGACGCGATCGACCGCGAGGGCAAGATCCCGCCGCGGGTGATTCAGGGCCTGGCCGAGCTCGGAGCCTTCGGCATGAAGATCCCGAAGGAGTACGGCGGGCTCGGCCTGACGCAGCGCGAGTACGGCGAGGCGATGAAGCTCATCACCAGCCGCGACGGCAACCTCGTCACGCTGCTCTCGGCCCACCAATCGATCGGCGTGCCTCAGCCGCTCAAGCTCTTCGGCACCAAGGAGCAGAAGAAGAAGTACCTCCCGCGCCTGGCGGCCGGCGCGGTGTCGGCGTTCGCGCTGACCGAGTCGCACGTGGGCTCGGACCCCGCCAACCTCGCGACGACGGCGACGCGGACTCCCGAAGGGGACTACATCCTCGACGGCGAGAAGCTCTGGTGCACCAACGGCACGATCGCCGACCTCTACGTCGTCATGGCGCGGCACCCCGATACCAAGCGGATCTCGGCCTTCATCGTCGAGAGGTCGTGGCCGGGTGTCGAGGTCGTCATCCGCTGTCATTTCATGGGTCTGAAGGCGATCGAGAACGGCGTCATCCGCTTCACCAACGTCCGCGTCCCGAAGGAGAACCTCCTCTGGGGCGAGGGCAAGGGTCTGAAGCTCGCGCTGATCACGCTGAACACCGGGCGGCTGACCTTGCCCGCTTCCTCCGCCGCGGTCGGCAAGCGCTGCCTGGAGATCTGCCGGACCTGGTCGAACGAGCGGGTCCAGTGGGGCCAGCCCATCGGCCGCCACGACGCGATCGCGCAGCTTCTGGCGGAGATGGCCGCGACGACCTTCGCGCTGGAAGCGATCACGGATCTGGCCTCCTCGATGGCCGACATGGGCGACCGCGACATCCGTCTCGAGGCCGCCGTCGCGAAGATGTGGAACTCCGAGGAAGGCTGGAAGATCGTCGACCGCACGCTCCAGATCCGGAGCGGCCGGGGCTACGAGACGGCCGACTCGCTGCGCGCGCGGGGCGAGCCGCCGATCCCGGTTGAGCGCATCATGCGCGACTTCCGCATCAACCTCATTTTCGAGGGGTCGAGCGAGATCATGCGCCTCTTCATCGCGCGCGAGGCGGTGGACACGCACCTGAAAGTCGCGGGAGCTTTCGCCGATCCGAAGGCGCCGTTCTCGGCGAAGCTCGCGGCGCTGCCGAGGATGGCGGCGTTCTACGGTTGGTGGTACCCCTCGCGATGGCTCGGGTGGGGTCACTGGCCGCGCTTTTCGGAGTTCGGCCCGCTCGCCGGCCATGTCCGGTTCGCCGAGCGCGCCACACGCAAGCTCGCCCGAACCCTCTTCCATCAGATGTTGAAGCTCGGACCCAAGCTCGAGAAACGCCAGGCGCTTCTCTTCCGCGCCGTCGACATAGGGGCCGACCTCTTCGCGATGGCCGCCGCGCTTTCCCGCGCGCAGCAGATGCGCCGCGCCGGCGCGGCCGAAGCGCCGAAGGCCATCGAGCTCGCCGACATCCTCTGCCGCGGCACCCGCCGCCGCATCGCCGAGCACTTCCGCGCCATCGGGTCGAACGACGACGTCGCGAAGTACCGGACCGCGCTGCGGCTGCTCGACGGAGAGTTCGAGTGGCTGGAGGCGGGAATGGTGCCGGCCGAGTGGGGAAGCGGCGAGGCACGCCCCGCGGGTGCGCCGTCCCGCGTCGCGACGCGCTGATTCCCCTCTTTTTCCTCTACGCAAATCGCCTCCCGCGGGGCTAGACTCGCAGCAATGCGTCCACTCCTGCGCACGGTCTGCGCACTCCTCGCCCTCGGGCTCTCCGCGGCGCTCTCGGCCGCCACGTTCACGGTCAATTCCAACGCCGACACCGACGATGGGGTCTGCAACGCGGCCAACTGCACGCTGCGGGAGGCGATCAACGCCGCGAATGCGTCGGCGGGGCTGGACACGATTCGTTTCCAGATCGGCTCGGGCGCGAAGACGATCCAGCCGCTCTCCGCCCTGCCGACGATCGTGGATCCGGTGACGATCGACGGGACGACGCAGCCGGGATTCTCGGGAACGCCGCTGATCGAGCTCGACGGCTCGTCGGCGGGCCAGGGCTCGAACGGGCTCCGGATCGCGGGAGGAGGAAGCCTCGTGACGGGCCTCGCGATCAACCGCTTCGTGGCGGCGTTCCCGGCGAGCGGGGGCAACGGGATTCTCATCGAGACGGCGGGGGGCAACGAGATCCGCGGCTGCTACATCGGCACCAACCTGTCGGGCAATGCCGCGCTCGGCAACGGCGGCGACGGCGTGCAGATATCGAGCTCGTCGTCGAACCTCGTCGGGCGGATCAGCGCCGGGCAGCGGATCAACGTCATCTCCGGAAACGCCAACTACGGAGTGCGCGTGATGGGGGCCGGAGCCAACATGAACACGATTGCGGGCGACCGGATCGGCACGAATGCGGCGGGAACCCTGGCCCTGCCCAACGGGTCGAGCGGTGTGGCGATCCTGACGGGCACCGGCAACACGATCGGCTCGGCGATCGCGGGCGACACACTGATCTCAGGGAGCGGCGACGGCGTCGCGCTCTCCGGCACCTCGTCGGGCACGGTCGTGACGGGCTGCTGGATCGGGTTGAACGCCGCGGGCACCGCCGCAGTGCCCAACGTCGGCCAGGGCGTTAACGTCGGCGGAAGCAACGGGAACACGATCGGTCCGGCCAACGTGATCTCGGGCAACGCGATGAGCGGGGTGCTGCTGATTACGGGATCGACCGGAAACACCGTCACCGGCAATTTCATCGGGACCAACGCGGCAGGGACGGCGGCGGTCGGCAATCTGTTCAACGGCGTCATCGCCTCGGGCGCCGACGCCAACACGATCGGGCCGATCAACCTGATCTCGGGCAACGGGACCAACGGCGTGCGGCTGCGGTCGGGCGCGGCCAACAACGTCGTCAAGGGCAACTTGGTCGGCGTCAACGCGGCGGTCACGGCGGCGCTTCCGAACGCGGCCGAGGGAGTTCAAATCAATGACGGGGCAACCGGAAACACGGTCGGTGGTCTCGGCACGGACCGCAACGTCGTCTCGGGCAACACCGGCAACGGGGTCCTCCTCCTCGACGCGACGACGCAGAACAACGTCGTGCAGGGGAACTTCATCGGCACCAACGCGACGGCCTCGGCCCCGATCCCCAACGGCGGAAGCGGGGTCGACGTCCAAGGTGCCGGAGGCAACATGATCGGCGGCACGGCGGCCGGCACGAAGAACCTGATCTCGTTCAACGCCGGCCGCGGAGTGTTCGTCGAGTCGGGCACGGGCAACGCGATCCTGGGCAACACGATCTCGTTCAACGCCAGCCTGGGGATCGATCTGGCTCCGGCAGGCGTCACGCCCAACGACCCGGGGGACGCGGACACGGGGGCGAACATGCTCCAGAATTTTCCCGTCCTCGGCTCGGTCGTCCTCGACGCGGCGGCGACGCAGGTCCAGGGCTCGCTCAACAGCGTCCCGAATGCGACCTACCGGCTCGAGTTCTTCGCGTCGCTCGTGTGCGACCCGTCGGGCTACGGGCAGGGACAGCGGTTCCTGGGTACGGTGGACCGAGCCACGGATGCGGGGGGCAACGTCGCGTTCGTGGCGGTCCTCGGCTCGGCGGCGTTGGGTCCCTGGGTCACGGCGACGGCGACGGACGCCGCGAGCAACACCTCCGAGTTCTCGGCCTGTGTC
Organism: Thermoanaerobaculia bacterium; assembly: GCA_049273755.1. Lineage (GTDB taxonomy): Bacteria > Acidobacteriota > Thermoanaerobaculia > UBA5066 > Gp7-AA6 > DAHUXD01. Next base: position 6,063 of record JBASRI010000416.1, on the reverse strand, counting down.
CCGGTGCCGGGCCCGACAGTCACGGCGATCACGCCGACCTCGGGGCCGTCCTCCGGCGGGACTCCGGTCGCAATCGCCGGCTCGAACTTTCAGTCGGGCGCGACCGTGAAGATCGGCGGCGCCGCGGCCACGCTCGTTTCGGTCGTCAGCGGAGTGGAGGTGGACGCCTCAACGCCGGCCCTTTCGCCCGGCACGCTCAACGACGTCGTGGTCACCAACCCGAGCTCGCTCGCCGCCAGCCTGGCCGCTGCGTTTCTGGCCGACTTCAACGACGTGCCCGGCTCCAACCTCTTTCACGACGACGTCGAGAAGGTGTTCCGCGCCGGCATCACGGCCGGCTGCGGCAACGGCAATTTCTGTGTCAGCGCGGGCGTGACGCGCGCGCAAATGGCGGTCTTTCTCCTGAAGGCCGAGCACGGCTCCGCCTACGTGCCGCCGGCCTGCACGGGCGTCTTCGCCGACGTCGTGTGCCCCTCGGCCTTCGCCGACTGGATCGAGCGGCTCGCCGCCGAGGGGATCACCGCGGGTTGCGGCGGCGGAAACTACTGCCCGGCGAACCCCGTGCGCCGCGACCAGATGGCGGTCTTTCTCTTGAAGACGGAGCACGGTTCGGCCTACACACCGCCGACCTGCACCGGGGTGTTCGGGGACGTGGTCTGTCCGGGTGCGTTCACCGACTGGATCGAGCAGCTTTATGCGGAGAACATCACCGGCGGCTGCCAGACCTCGCCGCTTCTCTACTGTCCGACGAGCCCGAGCAAGCGTGGGCAGATGGCGGTGTTTTTGGTGAAGACGTTTGGGCTCTGAGAGACATACACGTTACCTCTGGCGTCAGACCCCCGCCACCTGGTCGCTTCCCTCGTTGATCCCTTCGAAGAGGATCGTCGAGAGGTAGCGCTCACCCGTGTCGGGCAGCATGGCGAGGATGACCGAGCCCTTGGGCGCCTTCTGTCCGACCTTCTTCGCCGCGGCGAACGTGCCGCCCGAGGAGATGCCGCAGAAGATCCCTTCCTTGGACGCGAGATCCCGCGCGGCGTCGCGGGCCTCGATGTCCGTGACGGTCACGACCTCGTCGTAGACCTCGCGGTCGAGGACGGCGGGGACGAAGTCGGGCGTCCAGCCCTGAATCTTGTGCGGCTTCCATTCCTGGCCGGAGAGCAGCGCCGCACCCTCGGGCTCGGTGACGACGATCTTCGTGTCGGGGCGCGCCTTCTTGAGCATCTGGCCCGCGCCCGTCAGCGTGCCGCCCGTGCCGTAGCCTGTGACCCAGTAGTCGAGGCGCTTGCCCGCGAAGTCGCGCAGGATCTCGGGCCCGGTCGTGTTGCGGTGGTACTCGGGGTTGGCCGGGTTCTCGAACTGCCGCGCCAGGAACCAGCCGTTCTTCTTGGCAACCTCCTCGGCCTTCTTGACCATTCCGCTGCCGCGCTCGGCGGCCGGGTGGAGGACGACCTTGGCGCCGAGGATGCGCATCAGCTTGCGCCGCTCGATCGAGAAGCTGTCAGACATGATTGCCACGAACGGGTAGCCCTTGGCGGCGCAGACCATGGCGAGCGCGATTCCGGTGTTGCCGGACGTCGCCTCGACGACGGTCTGGCCGGGCTTCAGGGTCCCGCGGCGCTCCGCGTCGTCGATGATGGCGATCGCGAGGCGGTCCTTGACCGAGGCCAGCGGGTTGAAGGCTTCGCACTTGACGTAGATCGTCACGCCTTGCGGCGAGAGGCGGTTGACTTTGACGACGGGTGTGTTGCCGATCGTGCCGAGGATGCTGTCGTAAATCATTTGCAAAACCTCGTGGAAAGAGTGGGTGTCCTTCCGGCCGGCCCTGCCGACCGGCAGTAGCGAGTCATCGGGCGGCGCGGGCGCTCCGACATCGGCCCTGGGCGCCGAAAGAGCGGACGAGGCGGAGGGGGCGACGGAGCGTCATGGCCGTCTCACGAGGAGCGTAGGATATGCGATCTCTATGAAGACACGCACCGCCTGGGGGAGCCTGCTCGCCATGTGCCTTTTCGTCGCAACCGCCGCTGCCGCCCCCCGCACGATGCGCCTGGACTACTTCCACACGGGCGACGCCTCGGGGGAGACCTTCAGCCTGGACCGGGTCGTGCTCGAGCCGCTGTCGTGGCCGGGCAATCCGCGCAAGGCGATCGACGACTCGAACCTGGGCAAGTACCTCTTCGAGGTCGTGGATCGGGGGAGCAACCGGGTCCTCTTCTCACGGGGGTTCGCGTCGATCTACGGGGAGTGGGAGACGACGGGGGAGGCGAAGGAGATCAAACGCACCTTCTCCGAGTCCCTCCGCTTCCCGGCGCCTGAGGCGCCCGTGCAGATCGTGCTGAAGAAGCGCGACGCCAAAAACGCCTTCCGCGAGGTCTGGACGGTTCTCCTCGACCCCAAGGACATCTTCATCGACACCTCGAAGCCCCCCTCGCCCGGGCCGCTGCTCGAGATCCAGAAGTCCGGCGACCCGGCCGAGAAGGTGGACCTCCTGATTCTCGGCGACGGGTACGCGGCCGCCGAGCGCGCGAAGTTCGAAAAGGACGCGCGGAGGCTGACCGACCTGCTCTTCGCCGTCTCTCCCTTCAAGGAGCGGCGCAGCGACTTCAACGTCTGGGGGATGTGTCCTCCGGCGGAGGAGTCGGGCATCTCGCGGCCCTCTACCGGAGTCCACCGGCGTTCGCCGCTCGGAGCGACGTACGACGCGTTCGGCTCGGAGCGCTATGTGCTGACGTTCGAGAACCGGGCGTTTCGCGACGCCGCGTCCTACGCGCCATACGACTTCGTGGAGATCCTGACCAACTCCAGGACCTACGGCGGCGGCGGCATCTTCGGGCTCTATGCGACGGTCGCGGCCGACAGCCTGTGGGCCCCGTACGTCTTCATCCACGAGTTCGGCCATCACTTCGCCGGCCTCGCCGACGAGTACTTCACCTCGTCGGTGGCCTACGAGGCGGCCTCGGTGCGCGTCGAGCCCTGGGAGGCGAACGCCACGGCGCTGCTCGACCCGGGGAACCTCAAGTGGAAGGACCTGGTGACGGCCGGAACTCCGATCCCCACACCCTGGAAGAAAGAGGAGTTCGAGAAAGCGTCGCGGGAGTTCCAGGCCAAGCGGCGCAAGCTCCGCGCGGAGAACCGGCCCGAGGAGGAGATCGACGCGCTCTTCAAGGAGGAGCAGATCCTCGAGACGAAGCTTCTGGGGACCGACAAATATTCGGGCAAGGTCGGGGCGTTCGAAGGCTGCCTCTACGAATCGAAGGGATACTACCGGCCGCAGGAAGACTGCATCATGTTCACCCGCGACGAGGTGCCGTTCTGCGCCGTGTGCCGGAGGGGGATCGAGCGCGTGATCGACCTCTACTCGCGATAGGAACGCCGTGAGCTTTCGCCGGGGACTCGCGCTGTCGGGATTCGCGCGGCGGCATCTGGGCCGGATGGGACAGGGGCGCCGCGCGGTGATGGACCACCTCTCGAGCCCGGCCGCCGCCCCGGTTCCGATGCCGACGTTCGTGCAGCTGCGCGTGACCAACCTGTGCAACCTGCGCTGCAAGATGTGCGGCCAGTGGGGCGACACCGGGATCTTTCGGATGCAATCCCCCTCGGCGGACGCGACCGACGGGGCGCTCGAGCGGGCCCGGATCCAGGAGCTGATCGGCGCGAAGCGCCAGCTGGCGCTCGAGGACTACGTGCGACTCCTCGACGAGATCGAGCCGTTCCAGCCGATCGTGAGCCTCTTTGGCGGAGAGCCCTTTCTCTATCCGGACATCCTGCCGTTGATCCGGGAGGTCAAGCGGCGCGGCCTCACCTGCACGGTCATCACCAACGGGGGCCGCCTCGAGGCGTTCGCCCGCGACCTCGTCGAAGCCGGCATCGACTCGATCGCCGTGTCGATCGACGGGCCGCCCGAGGTCCACAACCGCATCCGGGGCCGCGAGGACAGCTTTCAGAGAGCCGCGGCCGGCGTGCGCGCGGTGCGACGCTGGCAGAAGGAGCTCAAACGCGCGTTGCCGTTCCAGATGGCCATCCTGCCGATTACAGAGCTCAACCTGGACGCGATCGGGCCGGCGCTCGAGGCACTGCGGGAGCTCCCGCTCGACACGATCAACGTGGGGCTGCGCTGGTTCGTGCCCGAGACCGTGGGGGCGGATTACGAGCGCGTGATGCGCGAGGAGCTCGGCATCGCCGCCACCTCTTGGAAGGGCTTCGCGTTCGACGGGCAGGCGCTCACTGCGACGCGGGGCCGGCAGATGGCCGAGCTCGTGAAGCTCCTGAAGGGCGTGCGGCGCCGGCGGTTCCTCGATTCCGCGCGGGGACGGCCCTGGACCTCGTTCGTCCCCGACGTTCCTGCGGAGCGCGTGCCCGAGTACTTCGCCGACCACGGGCAAACCTTCGGCCACGGCCTGTGCCCGGTGGCATGGTATTTCGCCCAGGTGGAACCGGACGGCGAAGTGTGCTTCTGCGGCGATTTTCCCGACTACTTCATCGGCAACGTGCGCAAAGAAAGCTTTCGTGACATCTGGACGGGCGAGAAGGCCCGGCGTTTCCGCACGAAGCTCGCGAAGGAGCCGCTCCCCATCTGCGCGCGCTGCTGCGGAAACTTCGTCTACGGGAAGTGGGAGCGGCCGTCGCCGTCCGTGTCGCCCCAGAACCGGTAGAAGTTGAACCACTGCGTCGGGTACCGCCGGACGACGTCCTCGAGGTCGGCGGCGACGCGCGAAAGGATACGGATGGCATCCTCGTCCGGGGAGAGCGAGGGATCCGCCTGAAGCGGCTTCCCCCAGACGTTGAAGTAGGACCCGTCGGGGTTGCGCAGCAGGAAACCCGCCAGGACGTCGCAGCCGCAGAACCGGGCGAGCAAGGCCGGCGAGCGCAGAAACGGCGTCGGCCTCCCGAAGAACGGCACGAGAACCTGGTCCTCGGGGTACGCGCGGTCGACCAGGAGCGCCACGGCCCGGCCGTTGTCGACGGCCGCTCGGACCTTGAACGCCGTGGCCATCGAGGAGCCGATGTCGATCGACTCGACGCCCAGCCGGTCGCGCAGCTGTCGCCGCATGTCGTGCACGTTCGCGTCGAGCTCCGGCTGTCCTACGACCGCGGCGACGAGGTCGTGCCGGCGCAGGGTCACGGCGCCCATCTCCCAATTGCCGACGTGCCCGGTCACCAGCAGGAAGCCGCGCCCGGCGCGGCGGCTCGCGGCAAGCACGCGGGCGTCCTCTTCAAAGGTCACGATGCGCGGCGTGAAGGCCTCGCTCCGCAGTCGCCAGACGTCGATCGTGTGCCGGCCGTACTCGAAGAACTGCCCGCGGGTCAGCGTCTCCGCCTTCTCTTCGGAAACGCCCAGGGCGGTGCGGAAGTTGTCCCGCATGCCGTGCTTGGTGCGCTTCAGAAACGTGACGGCGAGACCGTTGCCCACGACGTTGATGGCGTTCAGCGCGGCCATCGGGAGCCATCGGGCGCCGTAGTGCAAGCCCCCGTAAACGATGCGGTTGGACAGCCCGTGGCTGACCCACTTCTTGCGCCCTCGCGAGGGCCCGGGCTCTCCGGGTAAGGCCACACCCGCCTCGACTTCACCCATCCGAGCGTTGAGTCTACAATCCGCGGTGCACGCGATGAACGTCCTGTTGCTGCGCCCCGATCCCGGCAACGAGCGGTTCGGGCTGGGGCCTTTCTTTCGGGTCGAGCCGCTCGGCCTCGAGTACGTCGCGGCGGCGCTGTCCTCCTCCGGCCACGAGCCCACGATCGTAGACCTGCGCTTCGGACACGGCGTCGGAACCTGGGTCCGCAAGACCCGGCCGCACGTCGTCGGGATCTCCTGCATGCACGCCCTCGAGTACGACCGGGTCATCGAGACCGCGCGCGAGGTGCGCCGCACGTCGCCGGACGCGTTCGTCCTCGTCGGGGGGCATGCCGCGGCGGCGTTCCCAGGCCCGCTGGAGGCGCCCGAGGTCGACGCGATTTGCGCAGACGACGGCGAGGAAGTCGTTCCGGCGGTCGTCAACGCCCTCGAAGCGGGGCAGCCGTTGAAGGAGATCCCGGGGTTGCGCGTGCGGACCCCGAGCGGCTGGATCT
>JBASRI010000409.1:0-6911 GCA_049273755.1 Thermoanaerobaculia bacterium | reverse complement strand
GTATTTATCGGTCGCGATCGACCCGAGCAGGACGGCCGTGGCTTTGCCGCCCGCGTGGCGGGCGAGCTCCCGCACGTCCCGGGTAAGAGGCCTGCGGTAGGCTGGCTCCGACGCCGAGATCGCGACGCGCGCGTAGCGCAGAAGATCCTGCCGCCGCACGGGAGTCTCGGGCGAGACGAGACCCGCGCAGGGCGTGATGATGAAGACGGAGCCCGGTGCGAAGCGCGTCGCGTAGGCGAGCTTGCCTCGGAAGTAGAGCCCCGAAAGAAACGCGAACACGGCGCCCAGCGGCACGCCCTCGCGGGAACGGAGCCGCCGCGCGAGCTCGAACTGCGCCTGTTCCCGCAGGAGCATCGCGGCGCGCTCGCCGGAGGAGCTCGCGGGCGAGAGGAAGAAAACCCGACGCGGCGACTCGACCACCGTGGCTTTGTACCCCGCGCCGGGTTCCGGCTACAAGCGGCCCGTGAGAGGGATCCGCCAGCCTCTTTTCTTATTTCCGGTTACTCAGTTGTGGAGGCGGAGGCGGGTCCGCCAAGGCGACGCACGCAGGACAGAAGCTTCCGCGCGTCCACGGGCTTGGACAGGAAGTCGGCGACGCCCGGAGCGTCCCGGATGAAGGAGAGGCCGGAGAGCAGGACGACGGGGCAGCGCTTTTCAGCAGCCAGGGCGTTCCACTGCTCCAGAAACTGCCAGCCATCCATGACGGGCATCTTGAGGTCGAGCAGGATCAGGCGGGGCGTTTCGGTTTGCGCCAGGGCCAGAGCCTCGCGCCCGTTGGCGGCCGCGAGCGCGCGGTAGCCCTCCTCCTCGAGAAGCCGGACCAGCCCCTCTCGCACGGCGGGGTCGTCGTCCACGACCAGAATCGGCGCGCGCCCTCCGGCCATCGCTCCTCCCTGGGCGAGAGCATCCCGCATTTGAGCCGCCGAAGAGTAGCGGTCCGCGGGGTTCTTCTGCATTGCCCGCGCGACGACCGCGACGATTGCGGGAGGAGTGTCGGGTGCGACCTCGATCAGAGGATCCGGATCCTCCTTGACGATCATCTCGAGCAGCCGGAAAAGGTTTTCGCTGCGAAACGGCGGCTGGAAGCTCAAGAGCTCGTACGCCAGGACTCCGAGGCAGAAGAGGTCGCTGCGTTCGTCGACGGGGTCGCCGGAGACCTGCTCGGGAGACATGTATCCGATCGAACCGACCGCCACCCCGCTCTTTGTCAAGTTCGAGGATGCGCCCAGAGCCTTGGCGATGCCGAAGTCCATGAGCTTGATCGAGCCGTCGTCGAGGACGCGCACGTTGGCGGGCTTGACGTCCCGGTGGATCACGCCCGCGCGGTGGGCGTAGTCGAGAGCGTCTGCGATGCCTCGCAGGATCGCGAGCTTGGGGCCGAGGGTCGCCGGCTCGCGGCGGGCGATCAGGGCCGAGAGGTCCTCCCCGCCCAGCAGCTCCTGGACGATGAAGGGCGTGTCGCCATCCATGCCGCTCTCGTAGACCTCGGTGATGTTGGGGTGCCGGAGGCCGCCGGCGAGCTCGGCCTCACGGAAGAAGCGCCCGTGCATGTCGGCGCCCAGCGTGCAGGCCTTGATCGCCACGGCGCGATCGGAGGCCGAGTCCCAGGCCCTGAAGACGGTGGCGAAGCCGCCGGCGCCGATGCGTTCCAGGAGCTGAAAGCGGCCGATGGAGCCCGTGAGGGCTCCGCCGCCATTCTTCGTGTCTCCGCCCGGAGTGTTGCCGAAACCGACCAAAGCCTTCTCCTTTCGCGGCGGGCCGCCGGGAACTTAGCAGGAACCGTGCCGGGAAGGCTCCTGGCGTCCGGCTTGCTCTCATGCTGGAGTCGTGAGGGTGTGGGACGTCGTCGTCGTCGGCGGCGGGGCCGCGGGGCTCTCGGCCGCGGAAACGCTGGTCCAGGCCGGCGCGCGGGTGCTGGTGCTCGAGGGCCGCCCGCGCCTCGGAGGCCGCATTCGCACGCAGCATCCGGCCGGATGGCCCCTCCCCGTCGAGCTCGGCGCGGAGTTCATCCACGGCAGAGATCCCGAGCTCTTCGAGATCGCCCGGGAGGCGGGACTCCTCGTCGTCCGGGTCCCCGAGCTGCACCTCGACGCGTGCGGCGGGCGGCTCTCGCCGCTCCCGGACGTCTGGCGCCGCTTCGAAGCGATGACTCGCCGGATGCGCCGCGCCGGTCCCGACCGTTCGGTCGCCGAGTTTCTCCGGTCTCATCGCCGGATATCGCCTCTGGACCGCCGGCTCTTCTCCTCGACGGTCGAAGGCTACGACGCGGCGCCGCTGACGCGCGTCAGCGAGCACTCCCTCTCGACGGCCGGCGAGCCGCCTTCCACGGCCGACGACCGGGCGCAGTTCCGCATCGTCTCCGGCTACGACGGAGTCATCCGCTGGCTGTGGTCGCGGCTGCAAGCGCTTCGCTGCGAGATCCGCAGGTCCGCCGTCGTGCGCAGCGTGCGATGGCGTCCCGGTCACGTCGACGTCGAGACCGCTGGAGGCGAGAGGTTTCGGGGGCACCGCGCGATCTTCACGGTGTCCGCGGGTGTCCTGAAGGCGGCTCCGGGTGATCGCGGCGCGATCGCCTTCGATCCCGACCCGGCACCGCTGCGCCGAGCCCTGTCGCTCATCGAGATGGGCGACGTCGTCCGTCTCGTTCTGCGCTTCGGCGAGGATTTCTGGCGCGACCGGCTCCCCGGCGGATCGCAGGCCGCGTTCTTCCACTCCTCCTCGACGCCGTTCCCGACCTGGTGGAGCGTGGCGCCCGCGGAGGTTCCGATGCTGACGGCCTGGGCGGGTGGTCCCCGCGCGACCGGGCTGCTCGACTCCGGGCGGGCCAGGATTCTCGACGCCGCGTTCGAGACCCTCGGATCGATTTTCGGCGTCGGGCAGCGACGCTTGCGGAGATTGCTCGTGGGGGCGCACTTCCACGACTGGAGGCGCGATCCCTTCTCGCGAGGCGCCTACAGTTACCTGGCGGTGGGGGGCGCCTCGGCGCCCTCGCGCCTAGCTCGACCCGTCGAGAAGACTCTCTTCTTTGCAGGAGAGGCAACCGAAGCGCCAACCAGCGGGACGGTGCCCGCGGCCATTCTCAGCGGACGGCGCGCGGCGCGGCAGGCGCTAGAGTGACGCGGGCGGTCTCGTTCGCCGAGGGTGGCGTCCAGGGCGCCGAGAGGTGACCGACGAACGCGATGCGCTCGTAGCTGACGAGCCAGAGGTGGAGGTTCGTCGCGTCGCGCCACAGGTAGGCGGCGTCGAGGCCCCCGACGAGGTGGTTGTCGACGTGCCTTCCGTCGCGGTCGAGGAGCATGAGGTAGCGCGGGCGGTCCTCGGCGATTTCCCTCGCGCGGTCGGCGGCCGACGGTGAGTGGATGTCGGGCGTCCCGATCCCGCAAACGAGCTTGAGGACGTCGGCGTCCTTCGTCGGCGGATCGGAAAGGACCGGGAGCGCTGCCAGCCTCGAGTCGGCGAGAAGGATCCGCTTGCCGTCCGCGAAGGAGATCTCGATCTCCGGGAACGGGCCCTCGACCCGGGGGTTCTTGACGAGCCGGGACTGCAGCCGGACGGGCTTGGCGAGCCATGCGAGGTCGAACTTCGCCTGCTCCTCGGCGGTATAGCGCCCCGGTTCGGTGAAGCGCGCCAAGGCGATCGGCTGTTTGGCCGGATCGGAGAAGTCGCCGTAGGTCGCGATTCCAGGCGAAAGCACCCATTTCGTCTTGCTCTGCTGCTCGGGAAGCCGCTGCAGGGGGTCGGCGGCGTGCGTCTTCACCGGACCGGCGTCCTTCTCCGAAACGACGGTGCGCAGCGCCGGCAGCGGCACGGGCAGCCCGCCCAGGGTCGGATAGAACGCGAAGAGGTTCTCGTAGTCGGAGTACTTGAGTCCCGTCTGCGCCTCGAAGAGTCGGGCGTAGTCCTCCTTGGGGAACGTCAACCAGGCGTGATACCGCATGACGCTCTTGTCGGCCTGCTTCTCCGTGAGCTTCACTTCCCAGAGTCCCTGGCGCAGGCAGTTGTTGGCAATCGAGAAGTCGCGGCCGCCCGGCAGGTCGTTGTGAACCTCGTTGCGGTTGAACTCGCGCTGGATGAGGGCGATCCGGGTCAGGTCGGCGTTGCCGCGTGCAAGGCGAGGAACGCCCGGCACCATGGCGCGCAGGTCTGCGCTGGCCGCCGGGGCGTCGGCGCCCGGAGTCAGAGTCAGGGCGTATCGCCCGTCCGGTTGCGGTGCGATGGACAGCGTCTCGTAGGCCGGCGCGGGGGAGCCGTCCGAAAACGTCAACTTCTCGACCGAGAGCGGTAGAGAGAGCCGGGCGCCGTCGCCCGAGGCGCCAAGAAGGAGCAGTCCGACCAACAACGAGAGTGGTTTCATACGCGGAGTCTACATTCGCCGGCGGACTCCGCATAGACTTCCCTGCCAGGGAGGACTCCCATGCGTTCACACCGGGCCCTCTTCGCGTCTGTCCTGATTCTCCTGGCGTCCACGGCGTTCCTGGCCGGCGCCGAGAAGACGGCGTCCATCGAACAGTTGACGGCGTTTGCGGCGAACATGCAGAGCGGGCAGGCCGGCGTCATCGAGATCGCCATCGAACGCTGGTCGACCGAGGCCGAGCGCGACATGCTTCTGGAAGCGCTTCAGGAAGGCGGGGAAGACGCTCTCTTGAAAGCGCTCGAGAAGATCCGGCCGCCGGTCGGTTACATGCGGACGCCCAACTCGATCGGCTGGGACCTCTACTACGCCCGTCAGATCCGGCAGCCTGACGGAGGACGCAAGATCATTCTGGCCACCAACCGGCGGGTCAACATCCGCGAGGCGGTCAACAACACACGATCCATGCAGTACCAGTTCACGCTGATCGAGATCCATCTCGACAAGAACGGCAAGGGCGAGGGCAAGATGGTGCCTGCGGCCAAGGTGTCCTGGGACGCGAAGCAGAAGCGGATCGAGGTCGAGAACTACAGCGCGCTCCCGGTCGACCTCGTCAACGTCAAGTCGACCAAGTCGACCAAGAAGAGCTAGCGGACGCGGCGCTCCGGCATCGGGCTCGTCGTCGCGGCGACGGTCGCGGCGGATCAGGGGGCAAAGGCGGCGGCTTCCGCTCTGCTCGGGGGGCGCCCGCCGCTGGAGCTCTTCGGCGGGTCCCTCCGGCTTCAGCTCTCGGAGAACCGCGGGGCGTTTCTCTCGCTCGGGGAACGCCTGCCGGAGGCGGCGCGGTTCGCGGTCTTCGTCGTCCTGGTCGGCGCCGGCGTCCTGGCGGCCCTCGTCTGGCTCCTGCGCAGAGCCCCGGACCGGCCCGCCCCGGCCAGCGTCGGGCTCGCCCTGGTCGTTGGAGGAGGTCTCGGCAATCTGATCGACCGCTTGGTGCGAGGACGCGTGGTGGACTTCGTGCAGCTCTCCGCGGGGCCGCTGCACACGGGCGTCTTCAACCTCGGGGACGCGGCGATCGTGGCCGGAGCCCTGCTGTGGGTGATGGCGGGGCGTAGGATGGAAGCGAAGGAGGAGCCGCCATGATCCAGCGCAGCCTTCGGATCGCCGCGGGTCTGCTGCTCGTCGCGGGCACGCTGCTCGGCGGCGGGCGCGAAGAGGACAAGGGGGAGGCGGCCGAGGCCAGGAAGCTCCGCGGCCGCTCGCACGCGCCCAACGCGGCCGACATCGACACCTCCGCGACTCTCGACGCTCTGCTCGCGAAGAAGGAAAAGGGCGCCTTTTCCGAGTCCAAGGGAGCGGTGGTCGAAGGCTTCGTCGTCCAGGTCGAGCGGGAGGAGGACGGCGACTATCACCTCGTTCTCGCGCCTGCGGCCGGCGAGACCGACACGCGCAAGTGGGTGGTCGTCGAGGTCACGCCAGCGTGGCAGAAGAAGAGCGCCGGTCTCGCGCCGGCGGCCCTGCGCAAGCTGCAGGGCAAGAAGGTCCGCGCGACGGGCTGGCTCTACTACGAGCCCGACGAGGATTCGCCCGATCCGCGCGGGACGCGCTGGGAGATCCACCCCGTCACCGAGATCTCCGCGGCCAAGTAGGCCGCCGGGCTGCGCGGCTCCGCTCTCCTATGCGGCGAACGAGGCCGGGTTGCCCTTGAGCCGGTGCATGAGCCGGCCGAGCCGGACGTTGAGCGCGTGCTTGCGGTCCAGAAACGGAAGCGGCGGCGGCTGCCTCACGCCGAGCTTGCGGCGCATCCGAAGCAGGATGAAGTTGTCGGGTGTCGCCCGCAGCCCCCGCTCCACCGCATCGATCGCGTCCTTACGGGATCGGGCGAGCAGGTGGAGGTTCGCGAGGGCCCAGTAGATCTGCGCGTTGCGCGGATCCGCGTGTTGCGCCTTCTTGCAGAGCTCGAGGCCCCGCTTCAACTGCGGGCCGTGGCCCAGGCACAAAGCGAAGCTCGCGAGGCCCGAGGCGGGTACGGTCTCGCCGCGGCTGACGTAGCGATCGTAGTAGGCGGAAAGAAACTCGGTCGCGCGCGGCCACTGTTCACGCTTGATCGCCTCCCGGCCCGCTTCGAGCAGTTCTTCCTCGGAGTACTCTGCGAGTTCCATGGGATGGCCTCCCTCGCCGGCAGACGGCGAGGGCCTATTTTAGGGCAAGTTCCCCCGGACCCGAGCCGCCTGCGGCGGCCCCGCGGCCCCGCAGGAAACGGCGCAGCGTCTTCCAAATCCAGGCCGCGGCGAGAGCGGCCAGGGCGACGACTCCCGCGGCCACGGCGGCGGCGGCGAGGGGGTGCCTGACCGCGAGGAAGAGGAGGAAGGCCGTCAGGCCGTCCTCGGTCAGCGACGCGATCCAGTTGGTCACCGGCTCGGGGCTCGTGTTGAGCGCAACCCGCGTCGATGACTTCAGGCCATGGGTCGAAAGGGCCACGCCCCCGCACAGGAGAGCGGCGATGGCGCGCCACTGCTCCGAGAGGCTCGACGTGGCCGCCCAGGCGAGGAGCGCCGCC
>JBASRI010000397.1:0-2969 GCA_049273755.1 Thermoanaerobaculia bacterium | reverse complement strand
CGGTTCCAGCGCAAGGACGCGACGGCGGGTGTGGTCGACGTCGTCGTCGTGCCGCTCTTCGACGACTTCGGCCGCACGCTGGCGGCGCTCGCCGTTTGCCGCGACGTCACGGACCGCAAGAACCTCGAGGAGTACCGCCGGCGGGAGTCGAACCCGTAGGCGCGGGGCGCGCGGCAGCCAGGCCCGATTCGCTATACTCGCGCGCAACGCGAGTCCGTGTTTCGAACCGAGTCGACGGGCGTCCGTTCCTGACGACGGAGAGACGGCTGGCCGATCCGAGCAGCGTCACACCGGGGCTGACCGCCGAGACCGTTCTCGGCATCGACAACGTTCCGCTGACGTTGCCGGTGGCTGGTGTGGGCTCGCGCGTGCTCGCCGCGATCCTCGACGTCCTGTTCCAGGGCGTCCTCCAGATCGCCTGGCTGGCGGCCTTCTTCTGGCTGACCCGACCGGCGGACTTCGATCGAGCCGTGATGCTCGTGATCTACCTCGCCGGCGCCTTTCTGATCGACTGGGCCTACTTCGCGGGGACCGAGATCGCCATGCGCGGCCGCACGCCCGGCAAGAAGCTCGTCGGGTTGCGAGTCGTGACCCGCGGTGGCGGCACGGCGAGTACCGGCGCGCTCTTGACCCGCAACCTGCTTCGGATCGTCGACATGATCGTCGGAGTCCCGCTGATGGCGATCGATCCTCTCTCGCGGAGACTGGGGGACCGGCTGGCGGGCACGATCGTCGTGCATGACCGGCCGGCCGCCGCCGAGCCGCTGTTGCGCCGGATTCCGAAAGGATGGCAGGCGGCCGAGGTCGCCCTCGTGGAATCGCTTCTGCGGCGCGCGGCCGACCTCGAGCCGTCGCGGGCGGACCAGATGGCCTATCGCGTGATCGAGCGGCTGGAACGCGAAGAACCGGGTTTCCTCGAAGGGGCGCGCGCCGGCGACGGACCGCTCCAGACCTTGCGCCGGGCGTTCGGCGTCGAGGCGGGCTGATGGACTACGCCGCGTTCCTGGGGATGCGGGAAGAGAGCTGGAGCCAGTTCGAAGAGCGCCTGCGCCAGGCGCAACGGCGGCCGCGAGCCCTCGGCTACCAGGATCTCGAGTTTCTGGCCGTCCGCTACCGGCAGATCCTGCACGACAACGGCCTGGCGAACGCGCGCTTCCCGGGGACGGGAGCGGCGCGCCGTCTCGCGCGGCTGGCCGTCGAGGCCACGCGCTTCCTTCACCAAGAGCGTCGCGACCGCGGGTCCGGCTTCCTTCGCTTCTGGAGCGAGACGTTCCCCAAGGCGTTCCGGCGCAATCTGGGGAACCTCGGCGCGGCCGTCTTTCTCTTCGCCGTCGGCGCGGTCTTCGGTCTGGGCCTTTCGGCCGTGCAACCCGGGCTCGCGACGGCCCTGCTGGGCCCCCAGGCCCTCGCGGATCTGCGGAGCGGACACCTCTGGACCGAATCGATCGTCCGCTCCGTTCCGCCCTCCCTGACGTCGTCGGCGATCGCCCGCAACAACCTGGGAGTCGCGCTGGTGGGGTGGGCCGGAGGCGCCCTGGCCGGGATCGGCTCGCTCTACATCCTCTTCTTGAACGGTCTCCTTCTGGGAGCGATCTTCGGCGTAACGCTCCACTACTCGATGGCGGACCGGCTCCTCGAGTTCGTGTCGGCGCATGGACCGCTCGAGATCACGCTGATCCTGGTGTCGGCGTCCGCCGGCCTGCGGATGGGCCGCGGGCTGCTGGAAGCGACCGACCTGCCCCGGCGCGACGTGCTGCAGGCCGCCGGGCGCGACGCCCTCGTCATCCTGCTGGGTTGCCTGCCCTGGTTCGTGCCTCTGGGATTCGTCGAGGGGTTCCTGTCCCCGGCGCCGCAGGTCGCTCCGAGCCTCAAGGCCGCCGTGGGACTGGGTCTCCTCGGGCTCTTTCTGACGACGGCCTGGAATCCACTTCTGTCAAAGGAGGAAAAATGACCGAGCCCGCGATCCCGGCGGAACCGATCCCGTTTCGGGTTCTTCTTGACGAGGCGATGAGGCTGACGCGCCGCCACTTCGGAAAGATCTATCTGCCGGTTGCGATCCCGCTCGCGCTGCTCTCGGCCCTGCTCGTTCTCGCCCAGTCGCGCTGGATGTCGGGGGCGATGGCGGGCCAGGACCCGATCGCCTTCTGGACCGGGCCGGGATGCGTCGGGTTCGTCGTCACCATGCTCGCCGCTCTCGTCGTGCAGTTCCTGTCCTATGGCGTGCTGACGGCGGCCGGAGTGGACGGCGCCACCGGGAAGCCGATCGACATGAAGGCGAAATGGGCCTTCATGTTCCAGCCCTCGGTCCTCGGGACGCTCTTTCTCGCCTTTCTCGCCGTGGCGGCGGGCCTGATCTGCCTCGTTCTTCCGGGCCTCTACATCGCGCTGATGCTCTCCTTCGTCATTCCCGTCATGGCCCTCGAGGGACTGCGCGGCGGCGCCGCTCTCAGGCGCAGCTGGCAGCTCGTGCGCTACAACCCCCGCCGGCGGTTCATCGAGAATCCGGGCACGAAGATCTTCCTCTTGTACCTGGTGGCGGGCGTCATCGGATGGCTCCTCGGGATGCTCATCCAGATTCCGTTGACCGCGATCCAGGGCATGTCCATGGCGCGGCAGCTCTCGTCGGGCGGGACCGTCGACCCGCAGGCCCTCGTCGACTCGATGCGGTGGGTGCAGGTGCCCTCGGCGATTCTCGGGTCCCTCGTCTCGACCGCCGTGCGCATCTATTCTTCGTTCGGCGTCGTGCTGCTCTTCATCGACGTGGTGCGTCGCAAGGAAGGGACCGATCTGGCGGCCGCGATCAACGCGCGATTCGGCGGAGGCGATCCCAACGCCCCTCCCCCTTCGACGGCGGGGTCCGCGTGATCGTACCCGGCGCCGCGGTCCTCCTCGCCGCTTCCGGCCCGGCGGCGGCGCCGGTGTTCTCGCTCCATTGCGCCGATGCCGATCTCGTGCGCCGCGTGCTCGCC
>JBASRI010000391.1:0-7676 GCA_049273755.1 Thermoanaerobaculia bacterium | reverse complement strand
CGGTTCCAGTTCGACGAGTCCTACCTCAGGACCCAAATCGAGCTCATGAAGAGCCGTGAGATCGCCGAGCGAGTCGTGCGGAAGTTGAAGCTCCTCGAGAACCGCCAGCTGAACCCCAACCGCAGGGGTTTGATCCCCGGCACGCGAGACAAGCCCGGCGTATCCGCGCAGGAGGCGACAATCGGTCTGGCGGAAGTGATCAGCGGGCGGGTCAAGGTGGCTCCGGTTCGCGAGACGAACATTTTGAACCTGTCCTTCGCGGCGCCCTCGCCGGAGCTCGCGGCGGATGTCGCGAACGCCATTGCCGCTGCCTACATCGAATGGAGCGCCGAGGCGAAGTTCAATGTGGTGGGTCTCGCGTCGGTCTTCCTGCAGACCCAGATCGAGCAGTTGAGAAAGGAGCTCGACGCCAAGCAGCAGCAACTGCTCGCTTACGGGCGGGAGAAGAACATCATCTCAGCCGACCCGGGGACGAATGCGTCCCTGCAGAATCTCGAGTCCCTGAACCGCGACTATGCATCGGCAGTCGCGGACCGCGTCGCGAAGGAAGCGCGGCACCACGAGATGCGGACCGCGCGTCCGGAAACCATCGCAGACACGCTCTCGAACGGGCTCGTCACGGGGTTGCGAGCCGATTTGGCGAGGCTCGAGCGCGACTACGCAGAGAAGCTCAACCTCTACAAGCCGGAGTGGCCGGCGATGCAGCAGTTGAAGACGCAGATCGACACGAGCCGAGAGCACCTGAGCTCGGTGATTCAAGAGACCGTCGCCAAGGCGCGGGACTCCTCGAGAAACGACTACGAGACGGCGATCCGTCGTGAGGCGAGCTTGAAGGCCGCGTTGGTGCCCCAGAGGACGGAAGTACAGGCGTCCAACCTGAACGCGGTCGAGTACAACAATCTCCGCCTCGAAGTCGACGCGAAGAGGCAGCAGCTCGACGGCCTTCTCAAGCAGCAAACGCTGACGGAAATGACCTCGCGGCTGCGCGGCGAGAACGTGTCAAACGCCCGCATCGTCGATCGCGCGCTTCCCGACTGGGCTCCCTTCAAGCCCTCGTTCAAGAAAAACGTCGTTCTGGGCATGTTCGCGGGCGGAGCGATCGGGATCGGTCTCGCGCTTTTCCTCTCTTACATGGACCGCTCCCTGCGAAGCGTGGAGGACATCGCCCGGTACCTCCAGCTTCCCGCTCTGGGCGTCATTCCGGCGCTTTCGAGCGTTTCGGGGAGGCCGCAGGGCTATGCCGCGAAGCTTCGGCGCAAGTCGGCAGGCGAGTCGGACGCGGACGCCGCCGCCGCGATCGAGCTCTTGCCGCACACTCAGCCGCGTTCGTCGGTGTCGGAGGCCTACCGGGCCGTTCGCGCGGCCCTGCTCCTTTCGCGCGCGGGCGGCGTGAAGTCGATCGTGATCACGTCGACCCTGCCGAAAGAGGGGAAGAGCTCGACCGCGGCCAACCTGGCCGTCGTTCTCGCGCAGCTCGGCAAACGCGTCCTGCTCGTGGACGCGGACCTCCACAAGCCGCGGCAGCACGAGATCTTTCGCGTCTCCAACCGGGCTGGCCTCGTTTCGATCCTCGCGGAGGGTCTGGAGACCGCGCGTGTCATCGTGAAGACCGAGGTCCCCGGCGTGTTTCTCGTGCCTTCCGGGCCGCCGTGCCCGAATCCCTCGGGGTTGCTCGCTTCCGAGGCGTTGTCGAAGTTTCTGGAGCTCGCATCCTTGAACTTCGATTACGTCGTCGTGGACGCGCCGCCCGTAGCCCCCGTCGCCGATGCCCTCCTGATCGGAAGTCAGACCGATGGAGTCATGATCTGCGTCAAGGGCGGAAAGACTGCTCGGGAGCAGGTCGTCCGCGTGCGGGACCGTCTCCTCTGGAGCAACGTGCGTATTCTCGGCGTTCTCATCAACAATCTGGCGGGAGATCAGGTCGATTACGGGTACGCATACGAGGACGGGTACTACGACATCCCGCTCGAGCCGCGCGAGGGCAAGCGGGCGATGGCGGCGGCGCCCAGGGCGTGACCCTCGCGGCTGCAGCCGTAGCGTTTCCCGTCCTTGAGCCCGGGCTCATCCCGTGGCGGGTCGCGGCTTCCGGGACTCCATGATCGAAACACATTTCCACTGCCTGCCCGAGATCGACGACGGGCCGGCCGACTGGGACCAGGCGGTGGCCCTCTGCCGGGCCGCGGCGGCCGAGGGGACGACCACCGTGATCGCCACTCCCCATGTTCTCCGCGAGCCATGGTTGAACGACGATCCGGCCGTTCGGGACCGGCTCATCCTGAAACTCAACGCGCTGCTGGAGGGCGAGCCCTCGGTGCTGGCCGGCTGCGAGTACTACTTCTCCTCCGACGCCGTCCAGCTCGTGGAGCGGGGAAAGTGGAGCCCGCTCACCGGGCTGAACCGGACGAGCTACCTGCTCGTCGAGTTTCCCTCGGGAGCCGTGCCGCCCGGCGCTGGAGCGATCTTTCACGAGCTGTCGCTGCTCGGAGTGACTCCGGTGATTGCCCACCCCGAGCGCGATCGGTGGCTCGCCGGGTCCCCCGACCTCCTGGAAGAGCTCGTGTCCCGGGGAGCCGTCGTGCAGATCACGGCCGGCAGCCTTCTCGGCGACTTCGGGATCGACGCTCTGACCGCCTGCGAAGAGTTCTTCCGGCGCGGTCTCGTTCACCTGATCGCTTCGGACGCGCACTCGATGAGCCGCCGTCCGCCACGCCTGGCGGCCGCTCGCCGCCACGTGCGGAGAACCTGGGGCAAACGGGCGGAGGCCGAGCTGTTCGAGACCAATCCAAAGGCACTCTTGCAATCCGAGCCGCTGCCAGCCGTCGGGCTCGGAGCGAACGTGTCCTTCATACGGGACTAGCGGCCGATGCCAAGCCAGTTTACAAGTGTTTCGCCGCCCGCTTCGCGCCTCCCGCGGACTCTGGCGGCTCTGGTTTGCCTCGGTCTGGCCGCCGTGTCGATCCTTTCCTTCCGCCGGCAGTTGTCCGATCGCGCTTCGTCGAAGGCCTTCGTCAAGCGCTTCGCCCTCGACCTGCGGCGAGCCGACGAGATCGGTGCGATGAACTTCGAGCCGGAGCCGGATCTCGCCGCGAGCATTGCCGTCAATGCCGCTCTTCGCGACGCCGCGGCGCCTCTTCCATCCGCTGTGGGTCTCGGCGCCCGAGAAGAGGAGGTCGCCGCCGCGCGCGATCTCGTGCTCGATGCGCTGGCGAGGCGCCCCGGCTGGGCCTACCACCGTTTCCTTCTGGGCCAGCTCGCCTACGAGACCGGCGGCCCTACGCGAGCGGCGAAGGGTTGGGAGAGCTGGGCCACGCCGCTGCGGCTCGCCGCCGCCGGAGCTCCGGGCCTCGACGCCACCTGGTCCGCGCTCGGCAAGATCTATCTGGAGAATTGGCAGGACCTCTCCTCCGCGCAGCGGTCCGAAGCGCTCCCGGTGCTCCGGCGGGCCCTGCAGGATTCCCGTTTCGTATCGTCGCAGTTTCTGGCTGTTTCGGAGGCCGTCGGCCGGGACGAGGCGATGAAGCTTCTTCCGGAGAACCCGGAGCTTCTCGGCGCGGCCGCGGACGCGCTCTCTTCGCGCGGCGATCTTGCGGCGGCGGCGATCCTGCTCGGACGCCAGGAGGCGGCGCAGAGAAAGGCCCGCGCCGACCAGCTCCAGCGGATCGAGGCGCGCTTTCGGTCGCGAGACCAGAGCGGGCTGCAAGCGGCTTGCCTCGACTGGGCGACGGAGCATCCGGTTTCCGAGCTCGACGATCCTGCCGGCCGCGCGCAGGCGGCGCGGGTGCTGGAATTGTGGCCTGGAGATCGGGGCGGTCCCTGGGAGACCGACCCCCGGGCTGATCTCGTGCGCTTCTTCCTGGACGGGCGGGAATCCGCGGTTCCGGCCGTGACTCTTTCACGTACGTTGGATGCGCTTTCGGATGTTCCTGATGTCGTGACGGCGCGCGTGAAGCTTCGGGCAGGCGATGTCGCGGGGGCGCAGGAGCTGGCGGACCGCCCGCAAAACCAGGGCGGGGCTGAGTGGACCGTGTACTACGCGGATCTCGCTCGGTTGTTCTTGAAGCAGGGACATGCCCGTGAGGCGAGGGGAGCGCTCGATCGGTTCTCGCTTGCGGATCGAGACGATTGCGATGCTCTCCTTGCGCGGCGAGACGTTGCGCGGGCATTGGGCGATCTGGCCGAGCAGGCGATCGTCGGCCAGAGGCTCGCGCCCTTGAGAAGCTCGCCGCACCGGCAGGATCCGGCGCCTGGCGGTGCGAGGCTGTCGATTTGCGTCGACCCCGAACAGGCCGGCAGTTTTGATGTCCGACTGATCCCACAGGGCCCCGCCCTCGTCCGCTATGGCTGGGGAGCCGGCCGCGACGGAACGCTTTATCTCAAGAACGAGCGGGTGGTCTCCGTGCCGCTCGCCGGCCTCGCCGGATCACGAGACCTGATCTTCGAGTCGGTTGCCGGCGCGGCCATTCGAGCGTCTGCCTCCTTCGCGGCGAAGCGCTGACTCGAGGGTTCGGGTAGCCCTCAGAGTCTTCATCGTGTACGATCCGGATAGACGCCTGACAAATAGTTGTGAGGTTCCTCGCATGATCTCTGCGAAGCGTGCCGTTTCGCCGTTGGTTGTGATCTCGGGCTGCATCGTGCTCGCTTGGCTATTGGTCTCTCAGCTCCTGGTTCCTTCTCTGATCGAGAGCGTCTACCAAGGCCATGCATTCCCGGCGGCAAGGAACCACTTTTCAGGCCACATGTCGAAGCCGCTCGAGTTCTACCTGCATAAGTGGAACCGCATTTCCTGGGAAGTGCTGCCGGTGCTGATCATCGTTGCGGTGGTGGCGCTCTCGCGTCCCGGCAGGAGACCGCTCGTTCTGCTGCTTGCGGTCTTGTTCGTCGCGACGGAGATGCAGCTCATCGGTGTGTACGAGCGCGCCATCTGGGACGACGAGGGCACCACGCTCCTTGAGACCGCCGGGAATGCGTGGCACTCGTGGCCGCGCGGGCCGGCCCGGGCCGCCGAGGCCAAGCTTTTCTATCGAGGCTCGCCTCCCGTGAGCAACATCACCGAGGGCCTGCGCAGAAGGGACGTCCACCCGCCCGTCTACTACGTGCTGCTGGCCTTCTGGCGCCGGCTCTTCGGCTTCTCGATCGAAAGCGCGCGAATGTTTTCAGTGATCTGCTCGTTGGCGTCCATCGTCGCGCTCTACCTGTTGCTTCGAGCCGGGCGGACTGAGCGTCCGCACATTTCCGTGCTGGTCTACGCGCTGTCGCCCGTCGCCGCTGTCTTCGGGTCCCTTGCCCGAAACTACGCGCTTGCCACTCTGCTGATTGTCGGGGCCGCTCTCGCCGCGTTCCTCGCGGCTAAACGGATCGAGCAGGGCCGAGCCGGGGTGGCCTTCGCACTCGCGGCGGCGACGGCCTGCGGAATCGCGTTCCAGACGAACTACCTAGCCCTCTTTCCGGCGGGCGTGATCCTCCTCTGGCTGTCGACGTGTTTGTGGCGACGACAGCGCATGCTCGCGCTCGCCAGTCCGTTCCTCGCGGTCGCGATCGGAAGCGTCGGTTGGTCCGTTCTGCGCAGCCAACTTGGTGCCCGACCGGAGCAGGCCGTGGGCTTCCAGGGTTGGCCTCTCGAGATTCTCTCGCTCGTGCAGGTGAACGCAGAGTTGCTCTGGGACCCGAGGGTGTTCTCGACGCGAGCGCTGCGCTGGGGCGTTCTGCTGCTATTCTGTGCGCTCGTTTTCGCCTGTCTCTGGGGGCTGACACGGACGTGGCGAACCGTCGACCGTAGCTTCTGGATCTTGATTCTCGGCCTCGCGCTCGCGCCGTCGGCCGGACTCGCCCTCCTCGACTGCGTATTCGACAAGCGGCTCTCGGACATTAGCATCTACGTCGGCTTCGCGGGCCCGTTCTTGGCAGTGATCGTGAGCCGAGTGATTACGGTCGAAATCGACTCCGCGAGGCGCTGGGCCGCCCTCGGTCTCCTCGGCCTCGTCGTCCTGGTCGAGGCGAACGGGACCAACTGGGGCTTCGAGGAAGGGCCGATGATCCACTCGGGTCGCCCGCGCACGCTCGCCCGTATGATCCGGGAAGACGCCTCGGCCGGCAAGATCGTTTTCCTCGACGAAGGGAAGTATCGGTCTGGCCTCTCGGCGATCTTCTACGAACTCGATCCGGAAATTCTCGTCAGTTGCTTTCCATTGCGCAACCAGGCCGAGGAGGCCTGGGCGACGGTTCGCTCCTTTCCCGACGTCTGGGTCGTGTTATCGGACGAGACGCCGCTTGAAGCACAGCGAGACTTCCTCAGCCGATTTCATCGCTCGGGTGCATACAGTGACGGCGAGCCGCACGGCGAGCGAGTCTACCGGTTCCGGAGGCGCGCCCCGGGCGGTTGAGTCGGCGGATCCTCGGATGCCGGCGCAGACTCTGAAGTCACGAGGGCACCACGCTCTCCCAGGGTTGGACACCTGCATGACCTACCCGATGAACGGCGCCCTGAGGCTCACGAAGGCGTCGGGCCGAACGCGAACACCGTGCGCGACCGATACTCTTCCCCAGGCCGCAAGATGGTCGAGGGGAAGGTCGGATGGTTGGGGGAGTCGGGGTAATGCTGGGTCTCGAGGCAGAGCCCGAAGCGGCGATGGTAAACTTGCCCCCTCTTCCCCGTGATGCTGCCGTCGAGGAAGTTCCCGGAATACAACTGGATGCCGGGCTCGGTCGTGAAGATGTCCAGGGAGCGTCCGGTCGTGGGCTCGGTGACGCGCGCGGCGTGCACCAGCCCGGGGGATCCGTGCCGGTCGAGCACGAAGTTGTGGTCGTAGCCCTTCCCGTAGAGGAGCTGCTGGTCGCCCCGGTCGATCCGCAGGCCGATGGCGACCAACGCCCGGAAGTCGAACGGCGTCCCCGCGACCGGGGCGATCACGCCGGTCGGGATGAGCGTCGAATCCACAGGCGTGAATGAATTGGCGTCGATCGAGAGCTGGTGCCCGAGGACGTCGCGCCGCCCCGCCGCCAGGTTCCAGTACGTGTGTTGGGTGAGGTTCACGGGC
Organism: Thermoanaerobaculia bacterium; assembly: GCA_049273755.1. Lineage (GTDB taxonomy): Bacteria > Acidobacteriota > Thermoanaerobaculia > UBA5066 > Gp7-AA6 > DAHUXD01. The sequence continues at coordinate 642 of JBASRI010000391.1, read as the reverse complement.
GTGGCCTTGTCGGTTGTGGCGCGATAGTCCACGATCAGCTCGTTCTTGTCCGTGAGTGTGTAGGTGACGCGCGCCCGCAGCGTACCCGGGTACCCCTCCTCCCCGTCGGGGCTCGTGTAGCGGAAGACGACCCCCACGCCGCTGTCGCTCTGGAACGGCTCCGCGGCCCAAATGACCTTGTCGAATCCCCTGTTGCCCCCGTGCAGATGGTTTGGGACGTTGTTCGTCGCCAACCGGTAGGTCGTGCCGTCGAGTGTGAACGTCCCACGGGCGATGCGGTTGCCGAAGCGGCCAACGATGGCGCCGAAGTATGGCGAGTTCTCGAGATACCCGGCCAGGCTGTCGTAGCCGAGGACGATGTCATCTGGTCGCCCAGTGCGGTCCGGGGTCTTGAGGGACACGATGATCCCGCCGTAGGTGATGGCCCGCAGTTCGACGCCGCCGGCGTTCGCGAGGGTGAAGAGCTCAACGGTCTGGCCGTCCGGCATTCGACCGAATCGCGCTCTGGTGACGCTTCGCGTCCTGGCGGACTCTTTCCGTGTCGAGGCCGATGTGGATGCAGATACCCAACCGCCCTGGCTGAGAAGTGCGAGGACAGCGAATGCGATGGACAACCGGCGCACGGTAGTCATGGGTCGGTTA
>JBASRI010000377.1:0-2001 GCA_049273755.1 Thermoanaerobaculia bacterium | reverse complement strand
CAGGTTCATGCGCCGAGGCTACCGCACGCCGCGGGAAGCCCCCGACGGACGGCGGGCGGCCTCAAGCCACGTCGTCGATGTCGGGCCGCCGGGCGGACGGGAGCCGGCGGGCGAGGGCTCGAAAGAGCGGTCGCGTGGCGCCGTAGACGCCGGCGACGATGAGAGGAGACACCAGCAGCCAGGCGACGACGGCGTGTCCGAAGGTCGAGCCCAGGAGGGCCACCGTGCCCAGCGGGTCGGCCTTGCCCATCGCCATGAGCTTCTCGAGCGAAAACGCCATCCGGGGCGCCTGAAAGATCCATTCACCCAGGCGAATGAACGGGAGGATCAGGAGAAGCTGCAGCGGGTAGGAGGTCCAGTTGATCGTTTGGATGACCGGCTGGTTCAGCTTCAAGGCCCAGGCGGCCAGGAACGAGAGAGCGGTCGTGGCCCCGATGACCGGAATCACCGCGATGCAGAACCCGACCGCCGCCGTCAGGGCCACACGGTCGGGGGAGAGTCCCTGCGTGAGTTGCTGCAGGATCGGGCCGGCGACGCGGCGGCGAAGGATCTCCCCCGAGCTCACACGCGGCGGCCGGCCGCCGGTGATTCGAGCCGGCCGTGACGGGGCTCTCGCGCCAGCACCGCCTGCTTGGTCAGGAGGATCTGGGCGTTGCCGATGTAGCGCTCGGCGAAGCCGCCCTGGCTATAGGCGAGGTAGTAGTCCCACATGCGGATGAACGTTTCGGGGAATCCGAGCGCTTGCACGCGCTCGCGGTTGGCGAGAAACGCCCGCCGCCAGGCGCGGAGGGTCGCGACGTAATGCGGTCCGATCTCGTCGATCGCGGAAACGGAGAGCCCAGTCGCCCGCGCCAGCGACTTGCGAATCTCCAGAACCGAGGCGAGCTCGCCTCCCGGGAAGATGTGGCGCCGGAGAAAGTCGGGCTGACGCCGATAGCGATGGAACCGCTCCTCGTTCATCGTGATGGTCTGGAGAAGCATGGTGCCGGCCGGCTCGAGCAAGCGGTCGACGGCTCCGAAGTAGTCGTCGTAGTAGTCGAGGCCCACGGCCTCGAACATTTCGATCGACACGACCTTGTCGTACCGGCCGGTCAGTTTGCGGTAATCCTCGAAGAGGAGCCTCACCTTGTCGGAGTGGCGTTCGCGCTCGAGCCGCTGGCGGACATGCTCGTGCTGCGCGTGACTGATCGTCGTCGTCGTGACGAGAGCGCCGTAGCGTGTGGCGGCGTGGATGGCAAAGGAGCCCCATCCCGAGCCGATCTCGAGCACGCGGTCGCCCGGCGAAAGCTCCAGCGTGCGGCAGATGCGGTCGTACTTGGCGATCTGAGCTTCCTCGAGCGAGGCGGTCGGCGATTCCCAGAACCCGCAGGAGTAAGTGAGCGTCGGATCCAGGAAGAGCGAGTAGAAGTCGGTGCCGAGATCGTAGTGGTAGCGGATGTTGTCGCGGCTTCCCTCGAGCGAGTTGCGGCGCCGCCAGTGGCGCAACCTCTCGATCCAGCGAGACACGGCCGCGAGGGGCCGAGCGCCGGCGTCGAAGACCTTCAGGTTCCGCACCGCCAGCCGCACGACCGTCACGAGGTCGGGCGAGGTCCAGAGACCCTCGGCGTACGCCTCGCCCAGGCCGATGTCCCCGCCGAAGACGGCCCGTGAGAACGTGCGTTCGTCGCGAATCTCCGCGACCGCCTGGAGATCCGAGGCGGGATCGCCAAAGGAGTAGACCCGGCCCCCTGGGCAACGGAGCTCGAGGTGCCCGTTCGTGATCCCCTCGAGACTCTTTACGAGCAGCCGGCGCGAGAGGCTCTTCACGGGACGTCCTATCCGCGCTGGGGGTTCGGCAAACCGAGCGACTCGGCGGTCGCGACGAGCCTCTCGAGGATTTCGACCAGGTGTGCCCGGACGCGCTCGATCTCGCGGTGGATCTCCTCGAGGCGCTTGCCCGCCCGCGCCCCGACGGCTGCGGCCTCCTCGTGGAGGCGGTCGAGCTGGGCCGCGGCGCGGATG
>JBASRI010000376.1:0-2230 GCA_049273755.1 Thermoanaerobaculia bacterium | reverse complement strand
GGCGGCGGCCGCGGCGAGTGCCGCCACCAACAGCGCGCGCGAGGGCCTCAAGCCGGCCCCGCCCCTGTCCCGGCGGCCCCGTCGGCCGACGGCAGGTCGAAGCGAACGACGAAACCTCCCTCCGGACGGTTGGCCGCCGCAATCGCGCCGCCGTGCTCCTCGACGATCTTCTTGGCGATCGCCAGCCCCAGGCCGGTTCCGCCGCTCTTCGCCGAGAAGTACGGGTCGAAGAGGCGGAGTAGGATCTCCGGGGAGACTCCCGGCCCGTCGTCCTCGACCGCCGTCTCGATGCGCCCGTCGCGGCGGGCGACGCGGATCCGGATCGTCCCCTTTCCATGCAGCGCGTCCACCGAGTTGCCGACGAGGTTGGCGAGCACGCGCGAAATCAGACGCGGGTCGCCCACGGCCCGGAGACCCGGCCCCGCGTCCACGGACCAACGGATCCCGGGCGCGCCCGCATAAGCGGCTGCGGCATCCGCGGCCAGCACCCCTACGTCGATCGGACGCGTCTCGGGGCGTGGCAGCCGCGCGTAGTCGGAGAACTCCGCCGCGGAGCGCCGGAGCTCCTCGGTCTGCCGCAGCACGTTGGTCACGCATTCCTCCAGCACGCGGTCGAAGTCCGGGGACTTGCGCCTCCAGACCTCTCGAAGATGTTCGACTGAGAGCCGGATCGGAGTCAACGGGTTCTTGATCTCGTGCGCGATGATGCGGGCCATTTCCGCCCACGCGGCCAGCCGGTTGGACCGCACGACGTCCGAGACGTCCTCGATGACTGCCATGCGGGCGCCCGATCCGCCGAGCGGAAGCCCGACCGTGACGACGCGCCATCGCTCTCCGGGCCGCGGCTCGAGCTCTTCAGACACCGGCTCCGGCCCGAAGCGCTCGAGCAGCCTACGCACGGAGCGCATGGACTCCCCGGGGAAGACGTCGTCGAGCGTGGCCCCGTCGGCGCGCCCGCCCCCCAGACTCGCCGCGGCGGGATTGGCCAGCAGGACGCCGCGGTCTTCGCCGTACGCCACCACACCCGCGGTCAGCTGCGAAAGCAGCGTCGCCAGGCGCTCCTTCTCGCGCGAGAGCGCGTCGGTTTGTTCCTTGAGGCTGCGCGACATGTACAGGAAGGCGCGCACGAGCTCCCGCAGCTCCTCGTCGGGCGGCTCGGAGAGCCTGGGCGAGAAGTCGCCGCGCGCGACCGCGCGAGTGCCCTCGACCAGATCGGCCACCGGCCGCGCCACGCGCAAGGCCAGGCGCCCCGCGATCGCCGCGGAGATCAGGAACACGAGCAGCGAGAACGCCGACACTGCCGCCGTCAGCTGCGCCGCCTCGGCTTCGGCCACCCGCTGCTGCGGCAGAAGCAGCAGCGAAAGCAGGACGGGGCTGCGCACGCCCGGAACGCCGGGGACCGCCGAGAGCGCGGCGGTGATCTCTTCGAACCGGCTGCCCGAGATCTCGCGCGCATCCGTCAGGTCCCGCGCTTCGCCGAGGCCCACCGCGACGTAGCTCAGGCCCGGGACCCGCTCGGGCAGGAGTCCGGCCGCGTAGAGGTCCCGGCGCGAGCTCGCGATCAGGCGAGCCTCGGGCGAGTACACGGAGAGGTCGAACCCGACGGCGTTTGCCAGCCAGGACAGCAGCGCGTCGTCCAGAAGCTCCAGGCGCCGCCGCCCGGCGGCCGTCGACAGGAGATAGTCGTCCAGCACGCGGCGGGCCGTCTCGAGCGCCGTGCGCGCGTGGTCCAGAGTGTCGCGGCTCGTGCGCGCCGAGATCGACGAGCGCAGGTAGAAGGTCACCGCGAGAAGCGGGATCATGACCGACAGAACGAATAGCGCGAGCAGGCGACCGCGGAACGTTTTCATCCCTCTCGGAAGCAAGTCGGCGACGCCTCTGCGGGCCGCCAGGAAGCGGAGCAGAACGACGGCGCCCCCGACCAGCCACAGGGCCGCCACCGCCGGCAGAAGCAGCGCTGCCGTCAGCAGGCGTTGCAGGAAGTCGGGTCCCGGGATCGCGACGAGTTGGAACCCCTCGGGGGCGGGGCGCAGCTCGCCCCGGAGCTGTTCGCCGCGATAGCGGATGCGAACGGCCTGCGGGCGTCCCGAGAGGCGCACGCGCTAGAACACGGCTCCCGGTAGCTCCGGCCCGTCCTCGCGCCGCGTTCCATCGGGACCGTAGGAAACGAGCACCGGCCGGGGCGACGGCGGAAGCACTGCCTCCCCGCCGACCAGGCGCCGGTAGACCT
>JBASRI010000452.1:0-7487 GCA_049273755.1 Thermoanaerobaculia bacterium | reverse complement strand
CTCCGGGGCGGACGGGCTCGCGCCGATCTAGACACCACTCGTGCACGATCGTGCCGGGGTCGCAGACGCCGAAGCCGTTGGGAGTCCCGCATCCCGTGTTCCACGGCCCCGTGAGGGGACCTTCTGGGATCTCGTCCGGTGGAACCTCGTCGCCCCACGCCGTCCTCGGCGCCGCGAGGCCTCCGCTCATCGCGAACTCCCACTCGGCCTCGGTCGGGAGGCGCCAGCGCCCCCCGTCCACGCCGGAGAGCCAGCCCGCAAATGCGACCGCTTCGTGCCAGGTCACTCCGACGACCGGCTGTTCGGGCCCCGAAAAGGCCGGATCGTCCCACCATGGCGGACGCTCGGCACGCCCTGGGGCGAGGAAACCGGCGTAGTCGCGATTGGTCACCGCGGTCCGGCCGATCTCGAACGGCGCAATCCTCGTCGAGGGCGCGCCCCGCGCCTCCAGACACCCACCGGGAATCCGGACGGTCGGGAGAGACGGCACGCCCCGAATCCTAATCCAGGCGTTCCGCCACGGAGCCTGCCCGGGCCCGGCTCAGCCGGTCTGTTCGCTGGGAACGACGAGGGGATCGAAGTGCAGCAGAGGCGCGTTCTCCTCGGCCGCGGCCGCAAGGGCCGCTGCCGGCGCCGCGTGGAGGCGCTGCGGAAACACCTTGGCCCGGTTCGCCCGGTCGATGCAGAGGACGATCGAAGCGCCCAGGACTGTGCCGACCGGGAAAAAGAACAGGCTGATCGCGGCGAAGGCAAACGCGAAATTACGGGCCCAAAGCCGGTACCGGCGCAGGTAGAAGCCGACGACCGCGTAGCAGGCCGCGAGGAGGGCTCCCGTTGCCGGCAACAGGAGGTCCTGAACGCTCCCGCCCTGGAAGTAGACGTGAGCTCCCACGCCCGCGGCCAGAAGCCCCTGTGCGGCCAAGACGTAGAAGATCAATCCGGCGACCTGGACCAAGCGCCTGGCCTGCTGGGCCGAGACACGGCCCACTCCCGTTAGCGTCATCCGCGACCTCCGTTCCGCCAAAATGCCGTTGCCGGCAAAAATAGAAACGGGCGCCCTCAGGCGCCCCCTGCTCAAATCTCCGCTTGGACTTCAAAGACTCGAACCAGCTTCTTACCTCACACCGGCTCCTCGCCGGTTTCGTTCCGCGGAGCGCGGACCCGCGGCGCATTTGACTTATAGCACGCACCGGCTCGGAGAACGCCAGAACTTTTTTTCGACCGGCAGGTCAGGTCATTCCCGGATCCGCGTGCCTTGTGCCATCGCGCCTCAGAGACCTCGCAGCGCCGTTTCGTGCCGCTCTGGCACAGCCGAAGAAAAATCGGGGCTCCTACTCTCACGGAGAAACCCTCGCCGCCGGATTTCGTCTTACATGCTGGATGGAAATCGACTCTTTTCAACAGAAAGGACCTGGAGGACCAATGAAACGTCTCTCGATTGGACTTTTTGCAGCCGCCTCGGTGGCCGCGGGCGCCGGCTGCAGCCAGAACGCGTTCCAGCCGATCGCCGTGACGCAGAACGCATCGGTGGTCGCCTCGTGCGAGAAGGTGGCCGATCTCTCGGTCGCCCCGGGCCGGTTCGACAACTCCGACGCCGCGCTGCAGCTCCAGCGTGAGGCCCGCGAGAAGGGCGCCAACACGCTGCTCGTCGCCTCCGAGGACGCGAAGAACGGCACGGCGTACCGCTGCGCGATGCCATCGGCCACGCAAACGGCTCCCAAGTCCGGATCCCGGTAAGGGCACGGACTTCTTTCCCACGCGCGGGCGGGGGTTATCCCGCCCGCGCCTCCTTTTTGGGGGTGGAAAGCCGGAACGGCTACTCCGACCGCAGCGCTTCGAGGGGGTTAACCCGCGCGGCGCGCAAGGCCGGAATGGCACTGGCCGCGAGCGCGACGGCCAGGAGCAGGGCCGCCACGGCCGCGAACGTGACCGGGTCGCGCGGGGGCACGCCGTAGAGGAGGCCTTCCATCAGGCGCGCCAGAAACGACGCGGCGAGAAGACCCGCCGCGATCCCCGCGCCCGCGGTCACCAGCCCCCTGCGGATCACGAGGCCCAGAACGTTGGACCGCGAAGCGCCCAGCGCCAGGCGGATGCCGATCTCGCGGCGGCGCCGGCTGACCAGATACGCGAGCACGCCCGAGACGCCCACGGCCGCCAGGACCAGCGCGACGCCGGCGAAGATCGAGAGCAGCGAGGATGTCAGGCGCGGCGTGGCGAGCGAAGCGTCCACGACCTGGATCATCGTGCGGACGTTGGCGATGGGGAGGTTCGGATCCAGGCGGCGGACCTCGGACCGGATCGGCCCGACGAGGGAGAGCGGATCCCCGTCGGCGCGCATCACCAGCGTCATGTTGCGGGGCGCCGAGCCGGTCGCCAGCGCGAACTGCGCGTGCGGCACGTAGAACTTCTCCTTGATGATCTCGGTGATCCCGTTGTGCCGCACGTTTCGGACGAGGCCGACGACGGTCATCCAGGGACGCAAGGCGTCGGATCCCATCCGGATGCGTTTGCCCAGCGGATCCTGGCCGGACCAGTAGATCCGCGCGAACGTCTCGTTGACGAGGACGACGGGAAGGGTTTGCGCGTTGTCGGATGCCGCGAACGCGCGCCCGCGAAGGACCCGCTCGCCGAGCGCCTCGAGCGCTCCGTCCGAGAGGACCTGCCAGTCTCCCTTGGCGTGTTGGCCCGGCCGTTCCGCGTAGCCTTCGACGTCGAGCCCCCAGTCGCCGATCGACGCCGCCAGCGGGAGGGAACGCACGATGCCGGCGGAGCGCACTCCGGGAAGCCCGCGCACGCGCTCGAGCAGCGTGCGGTACAGCGCCACGACCGCTTCGGGCTTCTCGTAGCTCGCCTCGGGCGGCCGCAGCTGCAGGGTGACGACGTGGCCGGGATCGAAGCCCAGGTCTACCCGCATCAGGGCGTTCAGACTGCGCAGCATCAGACCGGCGCCCAGCAGGAGAAGCACCGCAAGCGCCATCTGCACGCTCGCGAGAGCGCCGCGCAGGCTCTGGCGCCGCAATCCCGCCGAGGCGCTGCGCGCGTCGTCGCGCAGGGCGTCCGAGAGGTTCAGGCGCAGCATCTGGACGGCCGGGCCGAGGCCGAAGAGGAATGTCGTCAACACGGAGAGCGCGGCGGCGAAGAGGAGCATCCCGGGCTCGACGCGGATGGGCGAGAGGGGGGGCAACCCCGCGGCGCCGTGCGCCGCGATCGCGCGGACCCCCGCCCACGCCAGCGCCAGCCCGAGGAGCGCTCCGCCGACGGAGAGGACGAAGCTCTCCGTCAGGAGTTGCCGCGTCAGACGCGCCTGGCCGGCGCCGATCGCCGCCCGGACCGAGATCTCGCGCTGCCGCCCCTCGGCGCGGGCGAGCAGCAGGTTCGCCACATTGGCGCAGGCCATCAACAGGAGAAATCCGACGGCCCCGAAGACCAGCGTGAGGGCCTTGCGGGCCGTCCCGCGGATCTCTTGCTCGACCGGAACCGCGAAGGCCTCGAACCGCATCTCGGCGGGATACGTCCCTTCGCGCGTCAAATTCGCCGTGATGGACTTCAGCTCCGCAGTCGCGCGCGCCGCCGTGGCCCCTCGGGCGAGCTTGCCCGCGCCGTAGTAGCCGTGGTTCCCGTGGGTCAGCTCCTTCGGGTCGACCTGGAGCGGGACCCAGAGCTGGGTCGGCGAGGACGCGGACACGGTGTAGTCGGTCGGGAGCGCGAACCCCCGGGGCATCACGCCCACGACGCGACGGGAGACGCCGTCGAGCTCGATCGTCTTTCCGACGACGGCGGGGTCGCCGCCGTACCGGTTTTGCCAGAGCCCGTAGCCCAGGACCGCGACGGGAGGGCCGCCCGGTCGATCCTCTTCCGCCGTGAACCCCCGGCCGAGGATCGGACGGGCGCCCAGCGTTTCGAAGGTCCCTGCGTCCACGATGCCGACGCCGAGGCGGACCGGTTCGCCACCGCCGCCGGTGAGGTTGGCCTCGTCGACGTCCCACATCGAAACGCTCTCGAGGCTCGAGGCGAGCCTGCGGTAGTCGGCGATCTCGCCGGTGGCCACCCACGTCTTGTCGAAGTCCTTCCAGCGGCTCCAGATCATTACGCGGCGCTCGGGCTCCGCGTACGGAAGCGGCGAGAAGAGGACCGCCCGCACGACCGAGAAGATCGCCGTCGTCGCCCCGATTCCGAGCGCAAGTGTGAGGATCGCGGCGGCCGCGAACCCGGGCGACCGGCGCAGCCCCCGTAAGGCGTACCGCGCGTCCTGGAGAAACACTTCCATCCGTTACCAGTGACGCCGGCGCCGGCGGGAAGTTTCGGAGTTTGTCATCCCGAGGAGCGCAGGCGACGAGGGATCCCTTTCGTAGCCACGCTGGGCTCGAAAGGGATCCCTCGCTACGCTCGGGATGACGAGTGACGGTCAGGCGATCGTCGGGTTCCGCCGGCGGCGCGCCTTCGGAGCCGCTCTGGTCAGCGTCCACTCGAACGGGACCTTCGACCCTCCGAGCGTGTGAGAGAGCGTGGCCGCGTGCTTGCCCCAGTGCGGGTGGGCCCCGTCCACATCCGTAAAGCCGTACTCGTCCGACAGCGTCCAGGAGCCGAAAACTCCGCCGGACTTGGCCATGACGTTCGGGTCCGCGGCCAGGGCGGCGATCGCGCGGCCCACGAAGAAAGGCGTCTCGGAGATCGCGAAGTGCTTGTCCGTCTTCACGCCGTCCTTCCAGTTCGCCTCGGTGACGCCGAAGCGGTCGAGGATGGCTTCCGTGCGCATGTACCCGGGAGTGACGGCGACCGCGGCCACGCCGTGCCGCGAAAGGTCGTTCGCCATCGCGTAAGCGAGCCGGTTCACGTTGGTCTTCACGAGGTCGTAGAAGAGCGTCGCGTGGTAGCCCAGGAAATCGCCGTCCGTGATCTCGACGATGAGCCCCCCGCGCCGCTCGATCATCAGGGGCGCGGCGCAGTGGCTGGTGATGATGTGCGACTGGACGCCCTGGCGCAGCGCCCGAAACCCTTTCTCGAGCGAGACCTTCCAGAAGGGCTGCCAGTCGTGGAGGACGCCCTCGGACATGTCGTTGACCAGAACGTCGAGACGGCGCTTCTCCCGGCGGATGCGGCCGATCAAGGCCTCGACCTGCTCGATCACGAGATGGTCGACGCGGACCGGGATCCCGAAGCCGCCCCGGGCGGTGACCATCTCCGCGGTCTCTTCGATCGTCTCCGGCCGGCCCGCGTAGGGTCCGTCGGCGGGAGGATGACCGCGGGCGCTGCGCCCGGTGCAGTAGACCGTGGCCCCCGCTTCCCCGAGCATGCACGCGATCCCGCGCCCCGCCCCGCGCGTCGCTCCGGCCACGAGCGCGACTCGGCCTTCGAGCGGGCGACGGCCCCGGAGGCTAGCGGCGCGCATCGCGCACATCCCTGGCTCCGCGGGGATCCGCCTTCTGGCGCGCACGCACCCGGCGCACCGACTGCGCGACGAGGTGCGCGAGGGCGGCGGTCGGAAAGGGCTCTCCGGGCGCCAGTCGGACGTGCCGCATGTACTTGCCCCTGCCCCGGAGCAACCCGGCCGGATCCGACAGCGCCGCCCCGTCGCAGAATCCGAGCTTTACGTGTCCGGGATAGCCCACGAGATAGCAGAAGGGCTCGCCCTCGATGCAGAACGAGGGGGCGCCGTGAAAGAGGACCTCGTCGTGGCCGGGCACGGCCGAGCGCACGAGCGAGACGAGACGGGAAATCGTCGATCCGAGAGGTCCTTCGACGGTGCGCGCATAGGCGTCGATCGCCGGATCGCGGCGTGCGGCGCCGGGGTAGCGAACGCGCACGGCCCTGGCCGGCGCCGCCTCGGGGGCGTCCGTGGGATGAAGTTTCGCGCCGCGCCGGCGGACGTAACGCAGCGCCGTGGCGTAGCTTTCGCCGGTCTTGCCCATCCGGGCCTCGACGAGCTTCTTCAGGTTGGTCGGCATGTCGTCCTCAACGGCGAGCGCCGCGGCCCCTCTCCGCGCCACCCGCGGTCAAAAGACGAACCAACCCATCTCCGGGGACATCCCCCTTTTCCCCGCGCCGAGGATCCGAAGAGGGGTCGGATCGGGCGGGTGACGGCCGGAGTGCGGCGCACAGAGAGGCTAGCGCAAGGCCGGGGAGCGAGTCAACGCCGGACGCGCTCCGACCGGGCTGGCAGAACCAACGCGGCGCCGCGGCGTCTCCGGGATCCGAAGGAAGCTCCAGCTCATGGGTGTAGATGTCCTACCCCCGTGGCTGTAGGAGGGCTACATGGCGAATTTTTTCCGGCGTCGGCAACGCGAACGGGAGCTCGACGAGGAGATCGAGGCCCATCTGCGCCTGGCGATCGAGGAGCGGATGGCCCGGGGGGAGAAGGCCGAGCAGGCCGCCGCCGCCGCGCGCCGCGAGCTCGGCAGCGAGGCCCTCGTCAAAGAGGTCACCCGCGCGCAGTGGAGCTGGGCCGCGCTCGAACGGTTCGGACAGGACCTGCGCTACGGCCTCCGCCTGCTGCGACGATCCCCGGGGTTCGCGGCCGTGGCCATCGTCACACTCGCCCTCGGGATCGGCGCCAACACGGCGGTCCTCTCGATCGTCAACGCCATCCTGCTCCGCCCCCTCGCCTACGCGGACCCCGACCGTCTGGTCGTCCTGCTGCACAAGGGCTACAACCCGGTCGCTCCCGCGAACTTCCTGGACTGGAAGGCGCGCAGCCGCTCCTTCGAGAGCATGGGCGCCGCCGAGGTCTGGTCGGCCAACCTGACCGGCGGCGACACGCCGGAAAAGCTGTCGGCGCTGCGGATGACGCCGGAGATCCTGCCGATGCTGGGAGTCCGGCCGCTTCTGGGGCGCTTCTTCGCGCCCGCGGAGGGCGAGGCCGGCCGGGATCACGTCGTCCTGCTCGGGCACGGTCTCTGGAAGCGCCGCTTCGGCGCCGGTGCGAACGTCGTCGGCAAAGAAATCACGTTGAACGGCGAGATCTACACCGTCATCGGGGTGATGCCTCCCGACTTCATCTTCGCGCCCTTCTGGTCCGTGGACTCCGAGATGTGGGCGCCGCTCGACCTGCGCTCCCGTGCCGCCAACCGCGAAGGCTCGAGCCTGCGCGTGTTCGCCCGATTGAAGAAGGACGTCTCCGTCGCGGCGGCAGGACGCGAGATCGCGGCAGTCACCTCGGCCCTGGAGAAGGAGTTTCCCGGGACCAACCGCGACGTCCGCGTCATGGCACTCCAGGAGAAGGTCGTCGGCAACGTCCGGCCCGCGCTTCTCGTGCTGCTGGGCGCGGTCGGGCTGGTTCTCCTGATCGCCTGCGCCAACGTCGCCAACATGCTGCTGGCGCGCTCCTCCGCGAGGCAGCGCGAGATCGCGCTGCGGGCCGCGATCGGCGCCAGCCGCGGCCGGATGATCCTCCAGCTGTTGACCGAGTCGCTCGTGCTCGCGGCCGCGGGAGGCGCGGCCGGCGTCGCCCTCGGCGCCTGGGGCCTGAAAGTCCTGGTCGCCCCGCTCCC
>JBASRI010000350.1:0-6904 GCA_049273755.1 Thermoanaerobaculia bacterium | reverse complement strand
GATCCGCTGCGGCTGGGGCGTCGAGCGCAGCCGCAGCGGCGGTTCGGCGACGGCCGCGATCCTCGCCCTTCCGGCGGTCGCGGGGAAGTTCGGCGTGCGCGGGGGCGGATACACGATGAGCAACTCGCCGGCCTGGCGCGACATCGACGGGATGGCCGCAGCCTGCGCGCAAGCGCCCGCGACCCGCGAGATCAACATGAACCGGCTGGGCGAGGCGCTCCGGTGGACGGGGAACGAGTCGGTCGACCTGCTCTTCGTCTACAACGCGAACCCCGCGATGACGGTGCCCGCGCAGGAAAAGGTGCGGGCGGGTCTCGAGCGCGAGGACCTCTTCACGGTCGTATTCGATCCGGTCCTGACCGATACGGCCCGCTACGCGGACGTCGTCCTGCCCGCGGCGACGTTTCTCGAGCGGCGGGAGATCTCGCGGGGCTACGGGGCCCTCGTTCTCCAGGACGCGCGGGCGGTGATCGCGCCCGTGGGCGAGGCCCGGCCCAACCACGAAGTCTTCGCCGAGCTGTGCCGGCGGACGGGTGTCTTCCGGGAGGGTGACCCCGAGTCGGCCGACGAGATCGCCCGGGCGATCCTGGGCTCGTCGGCGCGGGCTGCGGAGCTCTCGGCGAGGCTGGACGCGGGCGACGTGGCGTTCCCCTCCGAGGGCTCGAGCCCCGTCCAGTTCGTGGACGCATTCCCGAAGACGGCGGACCGGAAGGTGCACCTGGTTCCCGATGAGCTGGACGCCGAGGCTCCGGAGGGCCTCTACGGCTTCCTGCCCGACCCCGCGACCGCGGCTTTCCCGCTGGCCCTGATCTCGCCGGCCACCGACCGCACGATCAGCTCGACGTTGGGCGAGCTCCGCACGGCCGCCGCGGCGCTCGAGATGCATCCCTCGGACGCCGCGGCTCGGGGGATCGGCGACGGCGACGCCGTTCGCGTCTACAACCAGCTCGGCGAGGTGTGCTGCGCGGCGCGGCTGTCGACGGCGTTGAAGCCGGGCGTGGTCTTCTTGCCCAAGGGGCTTTGGTCGCACAACACGGCGAGCGGCACGACCGCGACGGCGCTGGCGCCGGACAGCCTGGCAGACCTCGGGGGAGGCGCCTGCTTCAACGACGCGCGAGTCGACGTCGCTCCGGCGACACCGTCGTGAGTCGCGCGGCGCCGCTGGCGGGTAGTCCGCTGGCGGATTCGACGGGCGTGCACGCCTGGCGCCGTGGAAGGCTCAAGGCCGCGCTGTTCCTGACCGCGGGCGTCCTCATCCTGGAGGTCGTCGGGGGGTTGCTCACCGGGAGCCTCGCGCTGCTCGCCGACGCTGCGCACATGTTCACGGATGTCGCCGCCCTGACGCTGGCGTGGGCGGCCATGGCGCTGTCGGACCGCGCCCCGACCAGCCGGCACACGTTCGGCTTCGCGCGGGCGGAAGTTCTGGCGGCGTTCGTCAACGCTCAGCTTCTGCTGGTCGCTTCCGCGGCGATCCTGTGGGAGGCATGGCGCCGATTCCAGGCTCCGGCCCCCGTGCAGACGGGCTGGATGCTGGCGGTCGCGGCCGTGGGCCTCGCGGCCAACCTCGTAGCGATCGGTCTCTTGCGGCGCGCGCGCGGAGACAGTCTCAATCTTCGCGCGGCGTATCTCGAGGTCCTGACGGACGCGCTGGGTTCCGTCGCCGTTCTCGCGGGCGCGGCCGTGATGGCGCGAACCGGGTGGTGGGGCCTCGACGCACTGGTGTCGGCGGCGATCGCGCTGCTCGTGCTGCCGCGAGCGGCGGCGATTCTCAGGGAGGCCGGGCACATCCTCCTCGAAGGCGCGCCGGCCGAGATCGACGTCCCGTCGCTGCGCGCCCGCATCCTCTGCGTTCCGGGAGTCGAGGCGATCCACGACCTTCACTTTTGGACGCTGTCCTCGGGCAAGCACTCGGCGAGCCTCCACATACGGGCGGCGGGCGGGAGCGCCCGGGACGAAATCCTCGTGGCGGTTCAGCGGGTGCTCGCCGAGGGCGCGGGCGTGGATCATTGCACCGTCCAGGTCGAGCAGGGCGAGGATCCGGATTGCCGCGCGGCGGCGCACCATGTCTGAGACCGGGTCAGCGGCCGGGTCGCTCGAGATCCTGGGGGCCGGGCCCGCTGGCCTCTCGGCGGCCCTGACCGCGGCGCGGGCCGGCAGGGAGGTCGCACTCTACGAGCAGCGCGCGGAATGCGGCAGCCGGTTTCATGGCGACCTGCAGGGACTGGAGAACTGGACGACGCAAGGCGACGTCCTCGAGGAGCTGGAGGCGATCGGGATCGCGCCCACGTTCGACCCCGTGCCCATCCGCGAGGGCGTGTTCTTCGACGCGGACGGGCGCGAGCGTCGCGTGCGCTCGAGCCGGCCCGCGTTCTACCTGGTCCGGCGCGGGACGGGCCAAGGCACGCTGGACCAGAGCCTGAAGGGCCAGGCGATCGAGGCCGGCGTGCGGATCCTCTTCCGCGAGGCTCCGGAGGATCTCCCGCGCGGCGGGATTCGCACGCCGGGTCCCGGGCGCTGCGACGCGCTCGACGTGGGCTACGTCTTCGAGACGGACATGCCCGACGGCGTCTTCGCCGTCCTCTCGGAGCGCCTGGCCCCCAAGGGCTACGCCTACCTGCTGGTCTGCCGCGGGCGCGGGACCGTGGCGACCTGCCTCTTCGACGACTACGCCAACGCGCGCGAGTACCGCGAGCGGACCCGCGATTTCTTCGAGCGGCGCGCGGGGCTTCGCATGCGCTCCGCCGCGGCCTTCGGCGGGACGGGCAACGTCCGGGCCGCCCCCATCGCCCGACGCGGTTCGACTCTGTACGCCGGCGAGGCCGCAGGCTTCCAGGACGCTCTGTGGGGCTTCGGCATCCGCTTCGCGCTGGTGTCGGGTCACATGGCGGCGCGCGCCCTGCTTGCACAGTCGCCGGGCGAGTACGAGCGCACCGTCGGCGAGCGGTTTTCCGGGTTCCTCCGGGCCTCGTTCGTGAACCGGTACTTCTACGAGAGACTGGGAGACCCCGGCTATGGGCGCCTGCTTTCTCGGATCGCGCGCGCCGCCGATGCCCGCGACTGGCTGCGGCGGTTCTACGCGCCGAGGCTCTGGAAAACCCTCTGGTTCCCCGTGGCGCGGTGCGCCGTCGAGGCCGGACGCCGAAGGGCCGAGGCCCGAGCGCGGCGGACCGCGCAGTAGACTGGGGCCCCGTGCCCCAGACGCCGCACATCGAGCAGCACTTCACCGCGAGCGACGCGGTGCGGGACATCGTCATCGGAATGTCGGACGGCTTGACCGTCCCCTTCGCCCTGGCGGCGGGACTGTCGGGCGCGGTCGCCTCGACTGGAATCATCGTCACGGCGGGGCTGGCGGAGATCGCGGCTGGCTCGATTGCAATGGGGTTGGGGGGATACCTGGCGGCGCGGAGCGACGCCGAGCACTATGCCAGCGAGCGGGCACGAGAGCACCGGGAGGTGCGCGACAAGCCGGTGGAGGAGACCCGCGAGGTCGCCGAAGTATTCCGACAGTACGGCTTGACGGACGAAGAGGTCTCGCCGATCCTGCGCGCCTTCCAAAAGCGCCCGCAGCAGTGGATCGACTTCATGATGCGCTTCGAGCTCGGGCTCGAGAAGCCCGACCCACAGCGCGCCTGGAAGAGCGCGGCGCGGATCGGGAGCGCCTACGCCGTCGGAGGCCTGGTCCCGCTGGGCCCCTACATGGCGACCGAATCGGCGAAGACGGCGCTCTACGTCTCGGTCGGTCTCACTCTGCTGGCGCTCATCGTGTTCGGCTTTGTGAAGGGCCGCTTCACGGGGGCCCGGCCGTGGAAGAGCGCCCTCCAGACGACGTTGATCGGCAGTCTCGCCGCGGCGGCGGCGTTCGCCATCGCCCGCGCAGTCGGCTAGCCTGGCTCGGCTCGCGATGCGGGATAGAAACACGGAAGGGGGGCCGCTTCTCGCGCCCCGGCCGCGGCCGAGGCCCAGGCGCCGCCTGCGCCGCGAGCTGCGCGCGGACTTCGTCGGAGCCCTGGCGGCGCGGATCCCCGGGGGCGTCCGGGATCCCGAGTTTCTCGCGCTCCTCGAGTCGATCGACGAAGACGTCTTTCACGGCGACAACGAGGTCCAGGCATTCTTCGACGGCAATCAGGCCTTCGCTTCGATGCTCGAGGCCGTGGCGTCGGCGCAGAAGGAAGTCTTGCTCGAGGCCTACATCTTCAAGGACGACGCGGCGGGAAAGCGCTTTCAGGAAGAGCTGGTCGGCGCCACCCGGCGCGGCGTTACCGTGCGCGTCCTCGCCGATGCGATCGGATCCTGGGAGACGCGCCGGGCCTTCTGGGAGGACATGCGTAAGGGCGGCGTGGAGGCGCGGCTCTTCCATCCGCCGTGGAACCTCCGGTTCCTGAAGTTCCGGGACCACCGGAAGATCCTCGTCGCCGACCGCCGCGTCGCCTACACCGGAGGCATGAACATCGGCGAAGAGTACGGCTCGTCGCTGGCGCCGAGCGGAGGCTCCTCCGGGTCCGGAGACAGGGTCTGGAGGGACACGCACGCCCGCGTGGAAGGCCCCGCCGCCTGGGAGATGGCCGTCGTCTTCGAGGAGGGTTGGAAGCATGCCGGCGGGAAGCCGATCGGCCTCGAGCCGCTCAAGCCCGGCGGCTCCTCGGGCGCCCGGGTTCTCGTCCTCGACTCGCGGCCGGGCCGCGGGAACAAGGAAGTCTCGTCGGCCTTTGCCGCGATCGCGGGCGGCGCGCGCGACCGGCTCTGGATCACGATGGCCTACTTCGCCCCTCACCAGCGCGTCGTCCGGATCCTGGGAGAGGCGGCCGCGCGGGGCGTCGACGTGCGTCTCCTCGTTCCCGGAAAGAGCGACGTCCAGATCGTGCGGCACGCGGGCCACGGGTTCTACTCCGATCTGCTCGACAGAGGCGTGCGCGTCTTCGAGTACCAGACGGCCGTGCTCCACGCCAAGACGCTCGTCGCCGACGGCTACATGTCGGCCGTGGGATCGAGCAACCTCGACTTTCGGTCATTCGAACTGAACGCCGAGTGCAACTTCGTGATCGCGCACGATCAGACGGGGCGGGCGATGGACGAGCAGTACGAAACGGATCTGGCGCGCTCGATCGAGGTCGTTCTTCCCGCGTGGAGGGCCCGCCCCTGGCACCACCGCGCCGGCGACGCGCTGGCGCGCCGCCTGGCGCCGATGCTTTGAGGCGGCTCAGCCTTTTCCCGCGGGGACGAACAGGACCGGCACGGTGGAGCAGGCGAGCGTGCGCAGGGCCGTCGACCCCGGAAGAATCGACGAGATGGCCCCCGGGCCGCGCCGGCCGAGGATCAGCAGGTCGTAGCCGCGCCGGGCTTCCCGGCAGAGTGCCACGTCGGGCGCTCCTTTGAGCAGGAGGATCCGCTCGCCATCCTGCCTCAGCGCCGCGAGTTGCTCCTCGTACAGCGCCTTGATCTTCCGGGGGAGCTTTCGTCCGGGATTCCGGAGCAGGTCGCCCCGCTCCAGGACGACCGCGCTCCGGACGTCCGAGAAAGGCCGCACGTGGGCGATCGTCAACGTGGCGCCCGACCGCGCGGCGAGATCCCGGGCGAAGGCGAGGGCGCGGCGGGAGCGCGGGGAGAAGTCCACTCCCACCAGATAACGAGGCGCCTCGGCCATCGGCCGGGAGCCTATCATCCGCGAACGCCACGGGTGTCGTAGGATGCGCGCCGGAGGTCCGCCATGCGCTTTCTCGCCGGGATCCTCGTCGGTTTGCTTCTCGTGGCCGCGGGCGCGGGTGCGTGGATCGCGTCCGGCTCCTTCAACGTCGCTGCGACGAAACCGCCCGGCAGGCTCGAGAAGCGGTTGGCGGACTTCGCGCTCGACCGCTCCGTGAAGCGCCGCGCGCCCCGAGGGAAAAACCCGTTCGCGGGATCCGCGGAGGCCGCGCGCGAGGGGCTCGTTCATTACAAGGAGATGTGCGTGACGTGCCACGGTGCCCCGGGCATCGATCCCTCCGAGATCGGCGAGGGCCTCAATCCTCCGGCTCCGGACCTCACGCTCCCCAAGGTTCAGGCGCTCAGCGATGGGGAGCTCTTCTGGCTGCTGCAAAACGGGATCCGCATGAGCGGGATGCCCGGCTTCGGCCCCACGCACAACGATCAGGAAGTCTGGAATATCGTGACGTTTCTACGCCGCCTGCCGGAGATCACGCCGGAGGAGCAGAAGCTGCTGAAGCCGGAAGAGTGAGGGCCGAGCGGAGCACGTCTCCGACCGACACACCGCCCCTGTAGCTCCCCAGGAATCGAAGGCCCGGATGGCTGGCCTCGGCGCGTTCGAGCGCGGCGATTCTCTCCCCGTGACCCGCTTCGTACTGGGGAATCGCGCGCTCCCAACGCGTCGTCATCAGAACCCGCGGCGGGCCCCGCGTCACACCCTCCGCCTCCAGGTCGCGCGCCGCCGCGCCGACGAGATCCTCGTCGGAGAGGGCGAGGATCCCCGGATCGCGCGCGCCGCCGAGGAACACCGTCAGGAGCGCGGAGCCCTTCGGCGCGCGTCCCTGAAAAAGGCTCGAGCTCCAGACGGCGCCGAGAATCCGGCGCTTCGGGTCGGGGACCACGAGGTGGCCGAAGCCCGAGAGCGGACGGGCGAGGGATGCCTCGGGCCACGTCAGGTGGAGGACCGCGAGCGGAGGATGCGGGATTCCGGCGAGCGCGTTCGCGGCTTGCGGCGCGAAGGGCCGGACGAGCGTCGAGGCGGCGAGAGCGGGCGCGGCGAGAACCAGCGACGCGCCCTCAAAATCTCCCGCGGGGGTTCGCGCCACCCAGCGGCCGCCCCGGCGCTCGATTCCGAGGGTCGGGGTCGCGACACGCAGCGACGGGCCGAGCGCGGCGGCGAGCGAACGGGGGAGCGCCTCCATCCCTCCCCGAAACGAGACGAGGC
>JBASRI010000344.1:0-3082 GCA_049273755.1 Thermoanaerobaculia bacterium | reverse complement strand
GAATGGGACTGGGCCGCCGCGGAACGAGAGTTCCGGCGGGCGATCGAGCTGCGTCCGAGTTATGCGGACGCGCTTTTCTCCTATAGCCGCTTCCTGGCTGCGAGCGGTCGTCCCGAAAAGGCCATGGCCGAGATCCAGCGAGCTCGCGAGCTCGATCCGATGGAGTCCTCCCTGAAGGCGAACACGGCTCTGCTCTCCTACTTCGGTGGACGGTACGACCAGGCATTGGAAGAGCTGCTGGAGCTGAGGAGGCTCGAGCCCAAACTCCCCCTCGTCCATTGGGCTATCGGCCTCGTCGACGAGCAGAAACGCTCGTACGAGGAAGCGATTGCCTCCTTGCAGAAGGCGACGGGCCTTTCCGCAAGCCTGAACTTCAAGTCGTCGCTGGGGCACGCGTACGCCGTCGCGGGCCGAAGAGACGAGGCTCGTGCGATCCTCGGGGAAATGGAAGAGCGGTCCAAGCGGGCTTACGTCCCGTCCTACTTCTCCGCTCTGGTCTATGCCGGCCTTGGGGATGAGGACCGGGCATTCGAATGGCTCGAAAGGGCTTATCAGGAGCGCTCCACCGTGTTGGCCTACCTCCAACTCGATCCACGACTCGCAAACTTGCGCGGCGACCCACGCTTCTCGGATCTCCTCCGTCGCGTCGGGCATCCGCAGCAATAGCGGTCATGAGATTTCGGATTTTGGATTGAAATGAGTCTCACCGCGGGAAGCCGCTTCGGCCCCTACGAGATCCTGTCGCCTCTGGGCGCGGGAGGGATGGGCGAGGTGTACCGGGCGCGGGACCCTCGGCTGGGGCGGGAGGTGGCGATCAAGATCCTCCCCGCCGAGCTGTCGGCGGACCGCGATCGGCTCACGCGCTTCGAGCAGGAGGCGCGCTCGGCCTCGGCGCTGAACCATCCCAATATCGTGACCATCTACGAGATCGGCCGCATCGAGGACACGTCCTACATCGCCATGGAGCTCGTTTCCGGCAAGACTCTGCGAGAGCTGCTCGTGGAAGGTCCGACGCCGCTGCGCCGCCTGCTCACCCTCGCCGGCCAGATCGCCGACGGGCTCGCGCGGGCCCACGAGGCTGGCATCGTCCATCGGGACCTCAAGCCCGAGAACGTGATGGTGACGCGGGAGGGCCACGTCAAGATCCTCGACTTCGGCCTCGCCAAGCTCGTGCCGCACTCCGGCTCGGACTCGTCGCAGCTTGCGACCGCCATCGAGCCCACGCGACCCGGCGTCGTGCTGGGGACGGTCGGCTACATGTCTCCCGAGCAGGCGAGCGGGAAAGCCCTCGACTTCCGCTCGGACCAGTTCTCGCTGGGGTCGATCCTCTACGAGATGGCGGCCGGCAAGCGCGCCTTCTCGCGGGGGACGGCGGCCGAGACGCTCGCGGCCGTCATCCGGGACGAACCGGAGCCCCTGCAGTCGCTCGCGACGCGGGTTCCTTCCGCCTTGCGCTGGGTCATCGAACGCTGCCTGGCCAAGGATCCCCTGGAACGGTACGCCTCGACGCGGGACCTCGCCCATGACTTGTCGCAGTTGCGCGACCACGTCTCGGAAGCCTCGGCGGAGTCGAGCGCGGCTCAGGTGGTTTTCCCGCGCCGGCGCAGGTGGCTGGTGCCGGCGCTGGCTGGCGTGTTGGTCCTCGCCGCCGCCCTGGCCGCGTTTGCCGTTCTTCGACGGCGCCCCGAACCGGACGTCCGCGCGGTCCGATTCACTGTCCCGGTTCCTCCCGGCACGACCTACGCGCCGCCGTTGGAGACCTCACGCGGAGTCTCGATCTCGCCCGACGGAACCCGGCTGGGGATCGAGGCGTTCTCCAAGGGGCGGCGTCGGCTCTTCGTCCGTCCGCTCGATTCGGAAGAGGCCACCGAGCTGGAGGGCTCCAGCGACGCCACGGCCCATTTCTGGTCGCCGGACAGCCGGTTCATCGCCTTTTACGCCAACGGGAAGCTGAAGAAGATCCCGGCGACAGGCGGTCCTCCGATGGAAATCTGTGACGCGCCGTTCGCATTCGTGGGCACGTGGAACAAGGATGGGACCATCCTTTTCGGCCGCCTCGACCCGCCTCCCGGGATCTACCGTGTCGCGGACACCGGAGGCGAACCGGTTCGCGTGACGATGTCCGATGTGAAGGGCAGCTCGGAGAACCATCTCTGGCCCGTCTTCCTGCCGGACGGCCGGCACTTCCTGTACATGACCAATCCCAGGTCCGGCTTCGGAAAGCGCGAGCTGCGTTTGACCTCGCTCGACTCGAAGGAGACCCGAACGATCGGACATCTGAACTCCCGAGTCGAATATGCCACGCCGGGTTACCTGCTCTACGTTCGCGACAGCTCTCTCTTCGCGCAGGCCTTCGACGAGCAGAAGGCGCGCCTGTACGGCGAGCCGCGCTTGCTGGCTTCGAACATCCACTACCACTTCGGTCCCGGCCACGCAGCGTTCTCCCTCTCTGAGACCGGCGTCCTCGCTTATCAGACGGCGGCAGGGCTCTCACGCTTGGCCTGGTTCGACCGCCAGGGCAAGGAGAGCGGCCAATTGGGGCAGCCGTCGGTGGTGAAGGGTCTCCGTATCTCGCCGGATGGCGCGAGGGCCGCCGTCGACATCGGGGACCGCCGGCTGGGGACCTCCGACATCTGGGTCTACGAGCTGACGCAAGGACTCTCGACACGGCTGCATTCGGATTCGGCGGACGAGATCCTACCGGTCTGGTCACCCGATGGGTCGAAGGTCATCTATCGCTCCGACCGCGGAGGTCCGCCGGACATCTACGAGATCGTGGTCCAGATTCCCGGCAGCGAAAAACCGCTGCTCGAACTGCCGGGCATGCAACAGCCGGACGACGTGTCGCGCGACGGGCGCCGGCTCGCCTACACGCAGGAAGTCCAGACGTCGGTGTGGAACATCCACCTGCTCCCGCTCGAGGGCGAGCGCAAACCGGTGCACTGGCTTCCGACGCGATTCAACCAGACGAGCCCTCGCTTCTCTCCGGATGGACGGTGGATCGCATACGAGTCGGATGAGTCCGGAGATCCCGAAATCTACGTCGCGCTGACGGACGGAGGTGGAGACAAGCGGCGGATCT
>JBASRI010000342.1:0-1829 GCA_049273755.1 Thermoanaerobaculia bacterium | reverse complement strand
AGATCCGCCGCTTGTCTCCACCTCCGTCCGTCAGCGCGACGTAGATTTCGGGATCTCCGGACTCATCCGACTCGTATGCGATCCACCGTCCATCCGGAGAGAAGCGAGGGCTCGTCTGGTTGAATCGGGTCGGAAGCCAGTGCACCGGTTTGCGATCGCCCTCGAGCGGGAGCAGGTGGATGTTCCAAACCGACGTCTGCACTTCCTCCGTGTAGGCGAGCCGGCGCCCGTCGCGCGACATATCTTCCGGCTGTTGCATGCCCGGCAGTTCGAGCAGGGGTTTTTCGCTGCCGGGAATCTGGACCACGATCTCGTAGATGTCCGGTGGACCTCCGCGGTCGGAGCGATAGATGACCTTCGATCCATCCGGTGACCAGACCGGCATCACCTCGTCGACCGAATCCGAATGGAGTCTCGTCGAGACTCCCGAGGCGAGCTCGAAGGTCCAAACATCGGAGGTGCCGAAGCGGGGATCCCCGATGTCTACGGCCGCGCGGCCGCCGTCGGGCGAGATCCGCAGACCCTTGATGACCGACGGCTGGCCCAGTGAGCCGATCTCCTTGCCCTGGCGGTCGAACCAGGCGAGTCGCGAGGGACGGACGGCCGTTTGGTAGGCGAGGACTCCCGTCTGCGAGACGGAGAACGCGCCATGGGCCGGACCGTAGTGGTAGTGGACACGGGAGGCCAGCAGGCGTGGCTCGCCGTGCAGTCGGCCTTTTCGTTCGTCGAAGGGCTGTGCGAAAAGAGCGCCGTCTCGGACGTAGATCAGGTATCCGGGCGGGACGTACTCCACGCGCGAGTTGATGTGGGCGATCGTCCGCACGTCCTTCGAATCGAGCGCGGCGACGCGCAGCTCGCGCTGCCCCTGGCCCGACCTCGGGTTGGTGAGGTACAGGAACCGCTTGCCGTCCGGCAGGAAAACCGGCCACAGGTGGTTTTCCTGGCCCTTCGCATCGGACGTCGTGACGCGAACGGGCTCGCCTCCGGTGTCGGCGACGCGATAGATCCCGGGAGGCGGGTCGAGACGGCCGAAGAGGATGGTCCCGTCATTGCTCCACGTGCCAACGAATGCAAACGGCGCGTTACAGAGCTCAATCGGGGGCCCCCCGGTCGCCGGAATCTTCTTGAGCTTACCGTCGGCGTAAAAGGCGATGAAGCGGCTGTCCGGGGACCAGAAGTGGGCCGTGGCGTCGGTGGAGCCCTCCAGCTCTATGGCTTCCTCCGAATCGAGTGAGCGGATGAAGAGGCGACGCCGGCCTTTCGAGATAGCCTCGATGCCTATCCGGGTTCCGTCGGGCGAGATCGAAACTCCCCGGGATGTCTCCACCGGCGGCGCATAGGTCGTCTCGGGAGGAACCGGGACAGTGAATCGGACCGCGCGGACGTCCGGTTCGGGTCGCCGTCGGAGGACGGCAAATGCGGCCAGGGCGGCGGCGAGGACCAACACGCCAGCCAGCGCCGGCACGAGCCACCTGCGTCGGCGCCCGAAAACCACCTGAGCCGTGTTCGCCTCCGCCGAGACTTCCGAGACGTGGTCGCGCAGGTGCGACAGATCGCTGGCGAGGTCCCGCGTCGAGGCGTACCGTTCCAGGGGATCCTTGGCCAGGCAGCGTTCGATGACCCAGCGCAAGGCGGAAGGAACCCGCGTCGCGAGAGACTGCAGGGGCTCTGGTTCGTCCCGGATGACGGCCGCGAGCGTCTCTGCCGCCGTGCCCCGCGAAAAGGCGCGTTTGCCGGCCGCCATCTCGTAGAGGATCGACCCCAGCGAGAACTGGTCCGAGCGGAAGTCGAGGGCTTTCCCGCTCGCCTGCTCGGGAGACATGTAGCCG
>JBASRI010000337.1:0-1708 GCA_049273755.1 Thermoanaerobaculia bacterium | reverse complement strand
CGGTGGCGCCTCGGTCGCTCGAGGACGCGCGCCGCCTCGTCCGACGCGTGCCGGATGGCGCGGATGCGATTGAGTACCGCCTCGATCTCGCCGAGGAAGTGATCCCGCCGGGCGCTTTGCTCGAGCTCGACGCCCGGCCGGCGATCCTCACGCATCGGTCGGTCTCGGAGGGCGGCCGCTTCTCGGGCGGCGACGAGGAGTACCGGAGGCTCGTGGCGGCCGCCTACGACGCCGGGGCGGTCGTCGACGTCGAGCACGCGCGCGGCCTTCTCGCCGATTCCGCCGCGCTGCCCGACCGTGGCCGGGTGATCGTTTCGCACCACGCGCCGTTCTCCTTGCCCGGCGACTGGCAGGAGCGCCTCTCCGCGATGCGCGCGACCCGGGCTCACGCGGTCAAGCTCGTCGCGGGCGCCGGGGACCTCGCCCAGAGCCTCCGGATCGCCGGTCTTCAGAGGACGCAGGACGGGGCCGCGGCGATCTTTCCGATGGGTCCCGCGAGCCCGCCGGGGCGGGTGCTCTCGGCGCTGTACGGCGCCGCCCTCGTCTACGGGCCGGTCGAGCGCGAGACGGCTCCCGGCCAGATCTCGCTGGATGACCTTCTGAGCGTGTACGAGGTGCAGCGATCTCGGAAAGTCGAAGCGCTCTTCGGGATCCTCGGCGCAAGTCCCTCGCGCTCCCTCTCGCCGCGCCTCTATAACACGCTCTTTCGAACGCGCGGTCTCCCGTACGTCTACCTCCCGCTCCCGATCTCGGACTTCGAGCGCGAGGCGCCGACATCGCTCCAGAACGACCCTCCCTTCCGCGGCTTCGCCGTGACGCAGCCCTGGAAGCTGCCCGCCGCGCGCGCCGGCCGTGCCTCGGAGGACGTCGAGGCCGTCGGAGCGGCGAACACGCTCTTCCTCGAGCGGAGAAGATGGCGTGCCGAGAACACCGACGTGGACGGCGTCTTCGATCCTCTTGCCGATTACGACACCGGCGAAGGCCGCAGCGCGATCGTGCTGGGGGCCGGAGGTGCCGCACGGGCGGCGATCGTGGCGGCGCGACGGCTCGGATACGAAGTCGCGGTCGCGGCGCGCCGGGACGGGGAGGCGGACCGCGTCGCGGAGAAGCTCGGCGTGGATTCGATGGCCTGGGCCGACGTTTCGCGGAGCGAGGCCGACCTGTACGTCAACGCGACGCCCGTGGGCTGGCGGGACGAGGAGCCCTCGGCAGTTCCCCCGCGCCTCTTCGAGGGGCGTCCGCTCGTATTCGACTGTGTCTACCGCCGCGACGGACGAGAGACGTCCACGATTCGGGAGGCGCGCGCGGCGGGCTGCCCGACGATCGACGGCCTGAGGATGCTCGCCGCCCAGGCGGTCCGCCAGGCCGTCCTCTTCGGTGTCGAAAGCGTCTCCTTCGAGGAGGTCCGCGCGGTCCTCTCGGCGGCGACGGAGCCATGACGCCTCGCGAAGGGGAGTGCCGCCGGTTTCTCGAGCGATCGCGCGAGGGCTCCTGCGTTCCCGTTGCGCGGGTCTTTCCCTCGGACTCCCTGACCCCGGTGATGCTCTTCCGGCGCATGCGCGCGGCGGGCGCCGAGTCCTTCCTCCTCGAGAGCGTCGAAGGAGGCGAGTCGGTGGCGCGCTACACGTTTCTCGGGACCGCGCCCTCGGCCCGTTGGACCGTTCGGGACGGCACAGCGCGGCTCGAGCGCGACGGCAACCTCGAACCC
>JBASRI010000335.1:0-10884 GCA_049273755.1 Thermoanaerobaculia bacterium | reverse complement strand
GGATCCGCGGCGCCGGCGATTCCGCCGGCTCCCACCGAAGCGGCCGCGCTTGCGGCTCGCGCAGCGGACGCCGAAGTCGTCGGAGCGGCGCCGGAGCCCTCCTGCCGGAAGATGGTCTGGACCTGCGACACCGACGAGGAGCCAGCCGTCTCGCCCAGGCGTCCCAGGTTCTCTCGCAGCATTTCGCGGTCCTCCTCGGGGCAGAGGGCGAGGACGACCGGTTTCAACGACTCGATGTAGGCGGCCAGAGGCTCGCGCCCCACGAGCTTGAACTCGCCCATCATGTGGATCTTCTTGAGGGCGTGGAAGAGGTAGTCCGAGACCGGCACGCTGCTGCCCGCCCCGCGATACTGCGCCGCGGTCCAGCCCCGGATCGTGGGCACCACCGCCTGGGGCGGGTACTTCATCAGGAGCTGGATGGAGTCCGCAACCACGAGCGGCGGTACGTTGTCCGAGAGGTATTGCTGCAGCTCGAGGACGGCCTCCTCGAGCTCGCGGTTCGGCGGCTGGCTCGACATAGGCGCGTTTTGACGACGCTCGAAACAGTTTAAAGCAAAGAAGGGCCGAGAGACAGGGGCATCCGGGCATCGCGAGAACCGGGAGCGGCTGGCGGAGCTCTACGGCGACCCGGGCCTCGATCACACGCCCTTCTCGTGGAGAGCCGGAGCCTCCATCGCCGGGAGACCCTGAAGCTGTTGGCCGCCGGCTCGGCGGCAGCGTTCCTGCCACAATCCTCCCCCGTGACGGGCACCGCGATCCGGAGACGCGCCATCCCATCCTCCGGCGAGACGCTGCCGGTGATCGGCATCGGCACCTGGCAGGCCTTCGACGTCGGCCCCTCCGAGCGGGAGCGCCGGCCCCTCGAGGGGGTGCTGGCCCGCTTCGTCGCGCTCGGCGAGTCGTGGACTCCTCGCCCATGTACGGCCACTCGGAGGAGGTCGTTGGCGAGATCTCGGCAAAGCTCGGCCTGCGCGGCCGCCTGTTTCTCGCCACCAAGGTCTGGACGACGGGGCGGCAGGCGGGCATCGCGGAGATGGAGGAGTCGGCGAGGCGCCCTCGCGCCTCGCGAATCGACCTGATGCAGGTCCACAGCCTGCTGGACGTCGACACGCACCTGGCGACTCTGCACGCCCGGAAGGAGCAGGGCGGGTGCGCTACATCGGCGTCACGCACTACACGGCTTCGGCCTACCCGGAGGTGGCGCGCGTGCTCCGGCGCGAGAAGCTCGACTTCGTGCAGATCAACTACTCGATCTTCGAGCCGGCGGCGGAAGCCGAGATTCTGCCCCTGGCGGCCGCCCCGGAGTCGCGGTCATCGCGAACCGGCCCTTTGGCGGCGGATCGAGGCTGCGGCGGGTCGCCGACCGACCGATGCCCTCGTGGGCCGCGGCCGAGCTCGACTGCTCGTCCTGGGCCGAGCTCTTCCTGAAATGGACCCTCGCCCACCCGAACGTCACGTGCGCGATCCCCGGAACGGGAAAGCGCGCGCACCTAGAGCAGAACATGCGCGCCGCACACGGGGCGGCTCCCCGACGAAACCCGGCGGCGCTCGATTGCCGAGCTAGTTCGCGGGTCGTAGGGCCGACCCCCGTGCCCCCTGCCGCGGCGAGACCTGGGACCTGGCGTCGGCGCCGCCCGGCCGTCTCAACAAACCCTTGACATGCTCGGGAAAAGGCCATATGTAAACGATTACATTGCGTCGCCGGGAGGGAGGTCGCGCCGAGGCACTCGGGGCAGCCGAAATGAGCGTCACCATCAAGGACGTCGCCCGCCGAGCCCGCGTGTCCGTCGCGACCGTGTCGCGCGTCCTGAACGACAAGGGGCCCGTCCTGGAGGAAACGCGCGCCCGAATCCGTAGAACGATCGAGCAGCTCGGCTACGTCCCGCACGGCGCGGCGCGCAGCCTGATCACTCGCCGGACCAACACGATCGGCGTTCTTCTCCCCGACATCCACGGAGAGTTCTTCTCCGAGCTCATCCGCGGCATCGATGCGACGGTCCGACGCAGCGGCTACCATCTGCTGGTCTCCAGTTCCCACGGCGACCGCGGCGAGACCGGAGCCATGGCGCGCACGATGCGGGGCCGGGTGGACGGCCTGATCGTCCTCTCCCCCGATCTCGGAGGGCCGGCGCTGCGCGCCTCCGTCGCCGACTCGCTGCCGGTGGTTCTGCTGAACTCCTCGACCGACACGGCCACGCCGTTCGATCTGATCAACATCGACAACTACAACGGCGCCGTCTCCATGGTCCGTCACCTCGCGGCGCTGGGCCACCGGCGAATCGCATTCCTGCGCGGCCCCGCCCCCAATCGGGACGCCTCGGAGCGGCTGCGCGGGTACCGGGATGCGACGGCCGAGCTTCACGGCGGCCCGACGGAGGAGCTGGAGTTTCCCGGCAACTTCCGGGAGGACGCCGGCTACCGCGCCGGCCAGCGCATCGCCCGCATGGCCGGCCGGGCCGCGCCGACGGCGGTCTTCGCCGCCAACGACGCGATGGCGATCGGCTGCCTCGCGGCGCTGCGAGAGGCCGGCCGCTCCGTGCCGGACGACTTCGCCCTGGCCGGCTTCGACGACATTCCCATCGCCAGCTTCACGGCGCCGCCGTTGACCTCGGTGCGGGTCTCGATCGCAGAGCTCGGGGCCGCCGCCGCCGACCGGGTCCTGTACGGAGTGCGCACGCGCAACGGGCACAAGCGCCTCCACCTCACTCTGCCAACCACCCTCGTGACGCGCGAATCCAGCGGCTTCGGGCCGCCCGACGCACGCAGTGATCAAAAGAACGGGAGTAATGGAAGGAGGAAGGCCGGATGAAACGACTACCAAGGCGAACGATTCGGTTGATTCGAGCTTCTTTGGCGTTGATCATCGCTCTGACCGCACTTCCACTGGCGGCGCAGACGACCACGGGCACGCTCCGCGGCTACGTCAAGGACGAGGCCGGCGCGGGCCTGCCGGGCGCGACCGTGGATGCCACCAACGACGCGTCCGGCGTCACGCGAAGCGTCGTGACCGGGACCGACGGCTTCTATAACCTGGCCGTCAATCCCGGCACCTACACGGTCAAGGCCAGTATCGAGACCTTCGGCGCCGATACGAAGAAGGTCGTGGTCCTGCTGGGACAGACGCAAGGCGTCGACTTCCTGCTCTCGCTCCGCGCCTCCCAGAACGTCACGGTGACCGCCGAGGCGCCGGTCATCGAGACCAAGCAGAGCGAGATCGCGACCAACGTCACGGAGCAGCAGCTCAGGGTCCTGCCCCAGGACAACCGCAACTTCCTGAACTTCGCCAACCTCGCCCCCGGCGTCCGCACGGCGACCGACGAGAACAACAAGGAGGTGCTGGGCGGCGCCGTCCCGGGCTTCAACACGAACGTCTTCATCGACGGCACCAGCTACAAGAACGACGTCTTGAACGGCGGCGTCGTGGGCCAGGACTCCAGCCGGGGCAACCCGTTTCCGCAAAACGCGGTCCAGGAGTTCCGGGTCGTAACCCAAAACTTCAAGGCCGAGTACGAAAAGTCCTCGAGCCTTCTCATCACGGCCATCACCAAGTCGGGAGGCAACGACTTCCACGGCGACGGGTTCGCCGAGTACCAGAACAAGGACCTCGTGGCCACCGACCAGTGCGCGGAATTCGTGCGGTGCACGGGGGCGCCCCGCGTGGCCGACTTCACGAAGCCCGACTACACGCGCTGGCAGGCGGGCGTCTCGCTCGGCGGCCCCATCATCCAGGACCGGCTCCACTTCTTCGGGTCCTGGGAATACAACGACCAGCAGCGCAACAGCATCGTGTCCTTCGGACCCCAGGCCAGCAAGCTCCCCCCCGACGTGTTCAACGAGCTCCAGCCCCTTACGGGCAACTTCCCGAGCCCGTTCAAGGAGAACCTGGCCTTCGGGAAGGTCTCGTGGCAGGCACACTCGAGCGACGTCGTCGACTTCTCCGGCTTCTACCGTCACGAGAACGAGGTCAAGGACGTCGGCAACCAGCGAGCCTTCGAGGCCGGGACCGACATCATCAACGGTGTCTGGAACGTTCAGGCCAAGAACTCGTGGCTCTCCGCCAGGTTCCTGAACGAGACCACGGTCGGGTACAACTCTTACCAGTGGAACCCGTCCTCCGTGGTGCCGGGCGTCGTCGGACGGGATTACCAGCAGGCCCTCCGCGTCGGCTCCAGCGACAACCTCCAGAACTTCCATCAGAAGCGGTTCAGCGTCCGCGACGACTTCACGATGCTGGACCTGCGGGGCTTCGGAGATCACGTCGTCAAGATCGGTGCGGTGTTCAACGCCAACACGTACGACGTCCAGAAGCAGTTCAATGGAATCCCGATCTACCGGTTCCGGCCCGACATTCCGGCCGGCGCCCCTTACGGGTTTCCCTTCGAGGCCGCGCTGGGCTTCGGCAACCCCGACCTGTCGATCAAGAACAACCAGTTCGGCATCTACCTCCAGGACGACTGGACCATCAACCCCCAGCTCACCGTCAACCTGGGCCTGCGCTGGGACTACGAGACCAGAGGCCTGAACAACGACTACGTGACGCCGGCGCTCGTCCGTTCGGAGCTCTCGCCCTTCTTCGGGCCCGAGTTCTTCACCGACGGCAGCAACCGCCCGACCTACAAGAACGCCTTCCAGCCGCGCGTCGGATTCGCGTACGACCTCTCGAAGAAGGGCACGACGGTCTTCTTCGGCGGCTACGGCCGCTACACCGACCGCGTCGAGTACAACGCGATCCTCGACGAGCAGTTCCGGCTCCAGTACACCACCCTGACGTTCCGGTTCTCGGCCGACGGACTGGATCGCGACGGCCAGCACACGATCATCTGGAACGACTCGTACCTGACGCAAGCGGGGCTCCAGGCCATCATCGACAGCGGCACCGGCCCCAAGCCCGAGGTCTTCCTGATCAACAACAACACCCACCCGCCCTACTCGGATCAGTTCACCGCCGGCATCCGCCAGCAGTTCGGCATGATCGGCCTGTCGCTGTCCTACGCCGGCGTGCGCTCCCACAACGGCTGGACGTGGATCTTCGGCAACCGGAACCCGAACGGAAGCTGCTGCCAGAGCCTCGCGCCGGACTTCGGAAACGTCCTTCTCTCCGACGCCACGAAGAAGGCCTGGTACGACGCGCTCTTCGTCCAGGCGACCAAGCAGTACACGGCATCCTCCAAGTGGGGCGCCACACTCGCCTACACCTACGGACACGCGACGGCCAACGGCGGCGACTTCTTCACCCTCGACTACATCGACCCGGCTCACTCTCCGCGCCACCGCGCTCCGCAGGACGAGCGGCACCGCATCGTGCTCTCGGGCATCGTCGGCTTGCCGTGGGACATGACCCTCTCGACCCTTCTCCAGCTCGGCACCGGGGTGGGCTTTACGATCACCGACGCGAGCGAAGGCTTCGGCTTCGGTCAGTTCAAGGTCCGCTTGAACGACGGGTTCCAGCAGGGGACGCTCCCCTTCCAGCAGTGGGACCTGGCGCTCCAGAAGGACGTCTATTTCACGCAGCAGGCCCGCGTCGGCGTGCGCGCCAGCGTGTTCAACCTCACGAACCACAACAACTACGGCTGCTTCGACGGGTTCATCCCGCCCGCGGGTGAGACGAACGCCAACTTCGGGACGCCGGACTGCCTCATCGTGCAGCCGCGTCGGTTCCAATTCGGTTTGCAGGTCGGTTTCTAGGGCTATCGTCTGACTCTCGATCGTGAGGCGCGCCGCTGACGTAGAGACCGGAAGGGGGGGCAACGGAGGATCGCTCCCCCTCCGCTTCCGGCCGGCGGCGGCGCTTCTCGCGCTGGCGGTTCCCGCCTGTCTCGTCTTCGCGCTGTGCCGCCCGGCTCCCCGGGCGGCAGAGCCCCGGGTCGTCACACCCCGCACGGTCCCGGCCCACCAGGCCGAGGCTTTTCTGGACAAGCTCGAGCGCGAGACCTTCCAGTGGTTCTGGGACCTGGCTGATCCAGGGACGCGTCTCATCCCCGACCGGGCCCCGACGCCGTCCTTCTCGAGCGTCGCCGCCGTCGGCTTCGGCCTGACGGCCTACACCGTCGGCGCCGAGCGGGGCTGGGTCACCCGCGGGCAGGCCGCCTGGCGCACGGCCGAGACGCTGCGTTTCCTGGTTCAAGCGCCGCAGGGCGAGGCGCCCCGCGGCATGACCGCCTACCGCGGGTTTTTCTACCACTTCCTGGACATGAAGACCGGCGAGCGCTACGAGAGCACGGAGCTCTCGACGATCGACACGACGCTTCTCGCCGCCGGCGCGCTCTCCTCTCAGAGCTACTTCGATGGGCAGGACCCGGTCGAGGCGCAGATCCGGGACGACGCCGACACGCTCTACCGGCGCATCGAGTGGACTTGGGCGCAGCCGCGGCCGCCCGGCGTTTCCATGGGCTGGACGCCCGAAGAGGGCTTCCACAACTGGAACTGGAGCGGCTACGACGAGGCCATGATTCTCTATCTCCTCGCGCTCGGCTCCCCTACGCACCCGATCGATCCCGCCGCCTGGCCGCAGTGGTGCAGCACCTACGTCTGGGGCCCGTTCTACGGCCAGGAGCACGTCAACTTCTCTCCGCTCTTCGGCCACCAGTACTCGCACCTCTGGGCGGACTTCCGCGGGATCCAGGACGCGTACATGCGGGGGAAAGGCATCGACTACTTCGAGAACTCGCGGCGCGCCACGATCTCGCAGCGGGCTTACGCCGGCGCCAACCCGGCCGGCTGGGAGGGCTACGGCGCCAACGTCTGGGGCCTGACCGCGTGCGACGGCCCGCTCGACGGCACGCTGGTGATCGACGGCCGCCTGCGGAGCTTCATGGGCTACGCGGCGCGCGGGGCGTCGCTCCGCCACGTCATCGACGACGGAACGATCGCGCCGGCGGCCGCCGCCGGCTCGATCGCGTTCGCTCCCGAGATCGTCGTCCCCGCCTTGCAGGAAATGACCCGCCGCTGGCCCGACCTGCGCAATCAGTACGGATTTCTCGACGCCTTCAACCCGACGTTCGCCAACGCGACGGCACAGACTCAGAACGGCCGTCTGGTCCAGGGAGTCGGGTGGTTCGACGTGGACCAGCTCGGCATCGATCAGGGCCCCATCGTCGCGATGATCGAGAACTACCGGTCCGGCCTGGTCTGGCGGACCATGCGCAAGAACCCCTACGTCGTCGCGGGGTTGAAGCGCGCCGGCTTTACGGGCGGATGGCTCGACACGCCCGCGCGCTGATCGCGTTCCCCGCGCTCCTCCTCGCGGCCGCGGCTTGCGCACCGGGCAGCGCCGGCGAGACCGAGCGGGTGATCCGTTTCTGGGGACTCGGCCGCGAGGGCGAGGTGGTCAAGGAGCTGATGCCCGAGTTCGAGCGCGAGAACCCCGGCATCCGCGTCGTCGTCCAGCAGGTCCCGTGGACGGCGGCGCACGAGAAGCTCCTGACGGGCTTCGTCGGAGGCTCGCCGCCGGACCTGGCGCAGCTCGGCAACACCTGGATCCCGGAGTTCGCCGCGATCGGGGCGCTGGAGCCGCTCGAGCCGAGAGTCGCGGCGTCGACGGTCCTGGCTCCCGGCCGCTACTTCGAGGGCATCTGGAAGACGAACCTCTTCGACGGCAAGACCTACGGCATCCCCTGGTACGTCGACACCCGAGTGCTCTTCTACCGGCGCGACCTGCTGGAGAAGGCCGGATACACCGAGGTGCCGCGCACGTGGTCGCAGTGGCGCGAGGCGATGGAGAAGATCCGCGGCCCGCAAGGAAGCGGGCGCTTCGCCATCCTCCTGCCGACCAACGAGTGGGAGCAGCTAACGATCCTGGGGCTGCAGATGCGCTCGCCGCTGCTGGCCGACAACGGCACGCGGGGCGCCTTCTCGCAGCCGCCCTTCCAAACGGCGGCCGAGTGGTACGTGGGCCTCTTCCACGACGGCCTCGCTCCCGTGGTCAGCTACACGCAGCTCGGCAACCCATACCAGGAGTTCTCCCGCGGGTACGTGGGCATGTGGATCACGGGGCCCTGGAACCTCGGGGAGTTTCGCCGCCGCCTTCCGCCCGAGCTCCAGGACATCTGGATGACGGCGCCCGTGCCGGCGCCCGACGGCGCGGAATGGCCCGGGTACTCGCTCGCCGGGGGCTCCTCTCTCTCGATCTTCCGAGCCTCGAAGGACAAGGAAGCCGCCTGGAGGCTGATCGAGTACCTGTCGCGGCCGGAGATCCAGTCCCGGTTCTACGGCCTCGTGGGAGACCTGCCGGCGCGCACGGAGTCGTGGAACGACCCCGTCCTGGCCGGAGACGGAAAGGCCCGGGCCTTTCGGGAGCAGCTCGACCGCGTCACGCCCCTGCCCCGCGTGCCCGAGTGGGAGCAGATCGCGCAGAAGATCCAGGAGGACATGGAGGCTGCCATCCGCGGCAAAGAGACCGTGGCGGCGTCGCTTTCGAAGCTCGACGCCGACGTGGACCGGATCCTCGAGAAGCGGCGGTGGATCCTGTCCCGCCAGAGGGAGCGCCGTGGCCGCTGAGGCCTTCCACCGGCGCTCGACGCCGCACGAGATCCGCGCGGCCTGGATGCTCCTGTCTCCGGGCCTGTTCACGATCGGCGTGTTCTTTCTTCTCCCGATCATCGCCGGCTTCCTGCTCTCGTTGACCGACTTCGACATCTATTCCCTGGGGGACGCGAGCAACGTCCGCATCATCGGTCTGCGCAACTACGTCCGCCTCCTCGCGGACCCCCTGCTCTGGAAGGCCATGCGCAACACCGCCTTCTTCCTCTTCGTCGGCGGGCCGCTGACGCTGGGGGTCGCGCTCGTCGCGGCGCTGCTGCTCCACGCAAGGGTCGCGCGTTTCAAGGGCCTCTTCCGAACGATCTTCTTCGCCCCCTACGTCACGACGCTCGTCGCCGTGGCCGTGGTGTTTCGCTACCTCTACCACCCGCGTTTCGGCCTGATCGACCAAGTCCTGGGCTGGTTCGGCATCCCGCCGATCGACTGGCTGGGCGACCCGCGGTGGGCGATGCCCGCGATCGTGCTCCTCGCGGTCTGGAAGAACTTCGGCTACGCCACGATCCTGCTCGTCGCCGGGCTGCAGGCGATCCCTGAGTCGCTCTACGAGGCGGCGCGCCTGGAGGGCGCCGGCCCGGTGCACCTCTTCCGCAAGATCACGGTGCCGCTGCTGGCGCCGACGTTCCTCTTCCTCGGCGTGATGACGACGATCGGGTACTTCCAGTTCTTCGCGGAGCCCTACGTCATGACCGGCGGCGGCGGGCCGCTGAACGCCACACTCTCGGTCGGGCTCCTGATGTACAAGGCCGGGTTTCGCTGGTGGAGCATGGGCTACGCGGCGGCGATCGCGTTCGTCCTCTTCCTCGTCGTCCTGGCCCTGACCGCGGTCCAGTTCCGGCTTCAGAAGGGGCGCGACGGGTGAAAAAAGCCCTCGCCGCTCTGTTCGTCAATGCCGCGCTGGTCTTCGGGGCGGTCCTCGCGCTCACGCCGCTGGTCTGGATGATCGCGGCCTCGCTGATGAGGCCGGGCGAGGCCAGCGAGTTTCCGCCGCCGTTTCTTCCTTCGCGCCCGACGCTCGAGAACTACTGGGACCTCTTCACGCGCCTGGCTCTGGGGCGCAACCTCGCAAACAGCTTGCTCGTGGCCGGCGCGACGACGCTGGGAGTGCTGTTCCTGAATTCCATGGCCGGGTATGCCTTCGCGAAGCTGCGCTTTCCGGGCCGGGACCGTCTCTTCGGCGCCCTCGTCGGCGCGCTCGTGATCCCGGCGCAGGTCTCGATGCTGCCGCTGTTCCTGATGCTGCGCTCGCTCGGCCTCGTCAACACCTACGCCGGAGCGGTCTTGCCGGGTCTGGCCGGCATCATCGGGATCTTTCTGATCCGCCAGTTCGCGCGGTCGATTCCGGATGACCTGATCGACGCGGCCCGGCTGGAGGGCGCGGGCGAGTTCCGGATCTACTGGCAGATCGTTCTGCCCCTGCTCCGGCCTGTTCTCGCCACGCTCGGCATCGTCACCTTCCTGGCGACCTGGAACGACTTCGTCTGGCCGCTCGTGATCCTGACCGACGAGTCCCGCTACACGCTCCCGGTCGCTCTTGCGAGCCTCGTGGGTGAGCACGTTCCCGACACGGAGCTGATGATGGCGGGCGCCGTGTTGACGGTGCTGCCCGTGCTGCTGCTCTTCCTGCTCCTCCAGAGACAGTACGTCGAAGGAATCACCCTCGGAGGAGTCAAGGAGTGAGACGCCTCCCGGCGGCTGCGGCGTTTCTGCTCCTGACGCCGCTCCTCGACGACTTCTCCTCCCTCGAGGGCTGGAAGGCCGCGCCCGCCGACGGCGTGCGACTCGACCTGTCCGCCGACGCGGGCGCTCTGCGTCTGGACTTCGACTTCCAGGGACACGCCGGCTGGGCGGCGGCGCGGAAGGCTTTCCCCCGCCGGCTGCCCGAGAACTGGGCGTTTCGCTTCCGCATCAAGGGCGACACGCCGCCGCAGACGCTGGAGTTCAAGCTCCTGGACCCCAGCGGCCAGAACGTCTGGTGGTCCGTACGCCGGGACTTCGACTTTCCACGAGACTGGACGACGCTGACCGTCCGCAAACGCCAGGTCTCGTTCGCCTGGGGCCCGGCCGGTGGCGGAGAGCTCCGCGAGCTCGGCGCGATCGAGTTCGCGATCGTCAACGCGAGCGGCGGCCGGGGGAGAGTCTGGATCGACGACCTCGCCCTCGAAGAGCTGCCGCATCCCGGGGCGCCGTTGCCCGCGCGGCGCGGCTGGAAAAGCGCCGCGGAAAGAACGGAGCTCGTCCTGGATCTGGGCGGCCGCCGCGAGTTCGGCGGCCTCTCGCTGACGTGGGACGCCGCCGACTTCGCCCGGCGCTACGAGATCGAGGTCTCGGACGACGGCAAGGCGTGGT
>JBASRI010000450.1:0-3901 GCA_049273755.1 Thermoanaerobaculia bacterium | reverse complement strand
GTCGTGACGGCCGCGGGGTATCCCGAGTTCCTGCACGCGACCGGGCATCCCATCGGGTTCTTCACCCACGACCTCGGCCCCGGCCTCGCTCCGGACTGGCCCGAGCGCTACGGCAAGACGGGCTCGTACACGATCGAGAAGGATCAGACGTTCGCCATCGAGCCGTCGCTCCAGACCGAGTTGCCGTGGATGCTCGGCGGCGCGACGGGCTTCGGGCTGGAGGAGGACTACGTGGTCACCGACACGGGAAGCGAGCCTCTGGGCCCCCTGCAGGAGACGCTGATTCTGATCCCGAGCGCGCCATGAGGCGCCCGCGAGGCGGAGTTCTCGCGGGGCTGGTGCTGCTGGCGGCCGCGTGCGGCGGAGGACTCAAGACCGTCGCCAAAGACGGCTACACTGGGATCCTCTCCTTCTCGAAGGACGAGCGTTTCACAGTCGCCGTGCGCGGCGAACGGAAACGGGTCGAGGGCGCGGTGGACGGAGGAACGCTCGTCCGGATCGTACGCCCGGACCTCAAGAAAGCGTGGGAGTTTCGACCCGACAAGAAGACCATCCGGGAGATCCCGTGGGGCCCCACCGACGAGATCGTGCCCGGCTATCCCCTGGAGCCGGGCTTCGATCCGCAAGCCTACGCCGATCGCTTCGGCGCCAAGATCCAGCGGATCGGCGACGACACGCATGGCCTCCATCCCTGCGACCGCTGGCGGCTGACGCTTCCCTCGGGCGACCTGGTGACGCTCTGGGTGGCCCGCGACCTCGACAAGCTGGTCGTCAAGATCGAGCACCTGAAGAAGGACCAGGGCGACGAGTATCAGCCCTTCACGACGACCGAGCTGCTCGACGTCCGCGTCGGCGCGGACCCGGACCTGTTCGAGAAGCCGACGGGCTATCGAGAGGTGAAGACCTACGAGGAGCTGACAAGGCCGTAGGCCTTGTCATCCCGAGCGCAGCGAGGGATCCCTTTCAAGCCGCACTGAGACTCTAAAGGGATTCCTCGTCGCGCCGCTCCTCGGGATGACATGGAGCCGAGGATTCCCTACGCCGCTATCCTCTCCCTCCCGCGAACCGGCTGTAGCGGCTCGAAGTCGCGGAAGAGGATGTGGTCGTAAAAGTAGTGGACCAGGAGGAACGACAGGACGACCACGTAGTAGCTCTTGTCCTGCGGGAAGTTTAGGCCCTTCCAGAGGATCAGGTAGATCACGCCGGAGGAGACGGTCGCGCCGATCATCGACAGGTAGAACTTCTTGGTGTTTTCCCGTCCGGCGAGCGCGCGGGCGAGGCCGCTTCCGATTCGTCCCGAGTCGGCTTCGCGGCCCAGCATGAACCAGGTCAGCGCCAGGTACTGGAGCGAGTGCCACGTGTTGAAGCCCTGAAACGACATGTCCAGGTTGTCGAAGATCGGCACGATGAAGGCCATGGCCACCGTCATCGTCATGAAGAGCAGGCGCGGCCAGGAGGTCTCGCCCCGCCGGATCTCGCGGAAGGTCCGCGCGACGTAGAAGAGGAAGAAGGCTGCGTAGCCGACGGTGAACGCCACGGCGACCCAGCGGTGCTTGAGGAAGCTCGGGAAGAGAAGCACGGCGTCGCCGAGCGAGAACTTGTCGGCGACGAACTTGTACATGGCCATCATGTAGAGCGCCCCGAGAATGACGGCTCCGTCGAGCCAGCGGTCCAGCGCCCGGACAGGTCCGCCCGCGCGCATGCGGTAGGTCTCCGAGATGAATTGCGCCTGGTGCGTGACGTGGAGCGACGCCCAGAGGAAAAAGCCCGTCAAGAGCAGGATGAACGCGTAGACCGACCCGATGACGACGAGGGTCGGGATCAAGACGATCGGCAGGTACGCGAGGACGCCCCAGCGTTTGCGGAACCGGGGCTCGAAAGCCGTGCGGAGGTAGGTCGAGTACATGTGCGGCCCGCCCACGAGCAGAGTGACCGACAGGCCGACGATGAGGCTCGACGTGGCCTCGGACACGCCGAGCTTCTGGAGAAACCCGTATGAGAGGTAGGGAAGGAAGACCAGGACCCCGGACAACGTCAGGAAGAGCAGATCGAACCGCCGGTCTCGAATCCAGAGGGCGGAATCTTCACGCGGACCCGCCACGGCCGTGGACGACATTCCAACCTCCTCACCGCACGAAGCTAAGTAATCCTACCAACCCCGGGGGCCGGGAGGACCGTTAAGATTATCAATGCGATGCTTTCGCTGGGAGCCCTCCGGATCGACCCTCCGCTCGTGCTCGCCCCCATGGCGGGCATCACGGACCACGTGTACCGGCTGATGCTGCGCCGGATTGGAGGGGTGGGGCTGGTGACGATGGAATTCATCTCCTCGGAGGCCATCACGCGGGGCAACGCCCGGCAGCTGCGGAAATTGGTCTTCTCGGACGAGGAGCGGCCGCTCTCCATCCAGATCTACGGTTCGGACCCCGAGCGCATGGCCGCGGCGGCCGACATCGTCGAGGAGCTTTCGCCCGACGTCTGCGACATCAACATGGGCTGCCCCGCCAACAAAGTGCTCAAGGGCTGCGCAGGCGCGGCGCTGATGGGCGACCTGCCGCTCGCGCGCGAGATCGTGCGCGGCGTCAGGAAACGGCTCTCGATCCCGCTGACGGTGAAGTTCCGGCTTGGGCTCGACGGCGGACGAATGAACTTCCTGGACCTCGGGAAAATGTGCGAGGACGAAGGGGTCGCGGCCGTCGCCATGCATGCGCGCACCGCGCGGCAGATGTACACGGGAAGCGCCGACTACGAAAAGATCGCGCAGTTGAAGCGCCACCTCGCGATCCCGGTCATCGGCAACGGCGACGTGCTCACGGCGGAGGACGCGCAGCGGCTCTTTTCGGAGACCGGCTGCGACGCCGTCATGATCGGGCGCGCCACCATGAAGAACCCGTGGATTTTCCGGCAGATCGCGGCGCGCCGAGCGGGAGAGGCCCTCCGCGAGGCCACGCTCTCCGAGCGGCGTCACCTGATGCTGGTGCACTTCGAGGGGATCGAGGCCTCGGCCGCGGATTCCAGGGAGGCGCTCCACAAGCTGCGCACGATGACCGGCTGGTACACCCACGGCCTGCCGCGCGGGCGCGAGCTGCGCGTCCGGATCTCGGAGCTCCTGACTCCGGCGGATTTCCGCTCCGCCGTCGAGGAGTTCTTCGAGAGTCTGGATCTCGCCCTCGCGTCGTAGGGGCGCCCTCTAGGTCATCCCGAGGTGCTCGGGATGACGCCGTGGCCCTGAGCTCGACGCTGGACCGCGCCGGGCAAGCTCGGGAATTCTTGGCCCTCCCCGCGCGGTTCGGTTCTCACAAATGAAGCCCCGTGTCCGGCCCCGGGCCGTCCTTTTCCCGATCCTTCTCCTCCTCGCCGCCGCAGGGCTCCCCGCACAGACCCGGCAGACCCAGATCGACACCGCTGGCGGACAGTTTCCGCTGTACGTCACGGCCGAGTACCTCGGGATGGCCGGGGTGAAGACCGTGGTGCGGATCCGGCTGCGGGCCCCCGAGCTCTCGATGGCGGCGGCCAAGCGCGGCCTGACGAGCTTCTCGGGAGAGCTCCAGGGGAGCTTCGCGAAGGGCGAGGACCTCGTCCAGTCGTTCAAGTACCCCGTGTCGGGCGAGCTCGGCGAACGGACGACCTTTCAATACGCGTTCCTGCGCGCCATCGAGCCCGGCTCTTATAAGTTGAAGCTCATCCTGGCGGCGCCCGGCGGCCGGCAGGTGGGGGAGGCGACGACCGATCTCTCCGTGCCCGAGGTCGGCAACCCGTTCACGCCGGATCTGGCGCCCGGAGAAGCGTCCACGATGCCGGCGGCCGAAGCCGTGGTCATCGCCGACGAGGCGGCCGCTGCGACCGCGGGCGCCGGCGGCTCCAAGCTGAAGCTCCTGCCGCCCGCGCGCGAGGCCCCGGT
>JBASRI010000329.1:0-1684 GCA_049273755.1 Thermoanaerobaculia bacterium | reverse complement strand
GAGCGTGCGCGAGAGGTCGGTCGCGCGCCGCCGTTCGTCCGGGGAGAGGTAGGCGTTTCGGGAAGAGAGCGCCAGGCCGTCTCCCTCGCGCACGGTGTCGCCGACCACGAGCCGGACCGGGAAGTCGAGGTCCCGGATCATCCGGCGGACGACGGCGACCTGCTGGAGGTCCTTGCGTCCGAAGACGGCTACGTCGGGCAGGACCTGCAGGAAGAGCTTGGCGACGACGGTCGCCACACCCTGGAAGTGGCCGGGGCGCCGCGCGCCCTCGCCGCCCTCGGTGACTTTCGAAACGTCGACGCGGGTCGCGAAGTCCTCGGGGTAGAAGCGGTCGGGGTCCGGCAGATAGAGAACGTCGGCGCCCTCGCGCTCGAGAAGCCGCGCGTCCTCTCCCTCGCG
Source organism: Thermoanaerobaculia bacterium (assembly GCA_049273755.1). Lineage (GTDB taxonomy): Bacteria > Acidobacteriota > Thermoanaerobaculia > UBA5066 > Gp7-AA6 > DAHUXD01. The sequence goes on along the minus strand of JBASRI010000329.1, from coordinate 1,285 downwards.
GCGGGGATAGCGGCCGAAGTCCTCGCTGGGCGAAAACTGGAGCGGGTTGACGAAAACCGAAACGACGACGACGGGGGCGTGGCGCCGCGCCAGGCGCACGAGCGAAAGGTGGCCCTCATGGAGCGCCCCCATCGTCGGCACGAAGGCGACCGTCTTTCCGGAGCCGCGCGCCTTTCCGACGAGCTCGCGCAGCGCCCGGACGTCTCGGACGATGTTCAGTGCACACGCCTCAACGTCGTCGGCCGGGAGCCGGTGAACGACTCCTCCTGCGACGGGAAAGAGCCGGTCTTGACGTCCTTCGTGAACGCGCGGGCCGCCTCTTCGATCGCGGAGGAGAGGTCCGCGTAGCGGCGCACGAACTTCGGACGCAGATCTCTCGTCAACCCGACGACGTCGTGGAACACGAGGACCTGTCCGTCGCAGGACGGCCCGGCGCCGATGCCGATCGTCGGGACGTCGATTGCCCGCGTAACCTCGGCGGCGAGCGACTCGGGCACGCACTCCAGCACCACGGCGAAGCAGCCCGCGGAGGCGAGGGCCTCGGCGTCCTCGCGGATCTGGCGGGCGGAGTCGGCCTCGCGGCCCTGGACCTTGAAGCCGCCTAGCTTGCGATAGGACTGCGGCGTCAGTCCCACGTGGCCCATGACGGGGATGTCGGCGGCGAGGATCGCCTCGACGGCCGGCAGCACGCGCGTGCCCCCCTCGACCTTGACCGCCGCGCAGCCGCCTTCGGCGAGGAAGCGGCCGGCGTTCTCGACGGCCTTCGCGGCATCGGCCTGGTAGGAGAGAAACGGCATGTCCCCGACGACCAGTGCGCGCCTGGCCGCGCGGGCGACGGCGCGCGAGTGCCGGATCATCGAATCCATCGTCGCGGAGAGCGTGTTGGGCTCCCCGTAGGTCGTCATCTCGACGGAGTCTCCGACGAGCAGGACGTCCACGCCGGCGGCATCCAGCAGAGCCGCGGTGGGGAAATCGTAGGCGGTCATCATCGCGATCTTTTCGCGGCCCTTGGCCGCCACGATCTGGGGGATCGAGAGGGGCTCTGTCTCCGGGAGGACGGACATCGCTCGCTCCTTGCCTATCGGTCGACGCCCCCACCATAGGAGGTCGCCGCCGATCAGGGCGACGACGGGATTATAGCTCCCGGGCGGGGAGACTTGTCATCCCGAGCGCAGCGAGACAGCCGACCACCAAAGGCAAGCCCCCGGCGGTAGGCAACGCCGAGCTTTGCTCGGCGTTAATCCCTTTCGAGTCGCGGTGCGGCTTCTAAAGGGATCCCTCGGGC
>JBASRI010000322.1:0-1670 GCA_049273755.1 Thermoanaerobaculia bacterium | reverse complement strand
GTCCGCGGGCGTGCTCGCGGCGAGCCTTCTCGTTCCGGGGGTGGGCGCGGTGACGGCGATCGGTCTCGGGGCGGCGGCGCTTCTGGGTGCCGCGGGAGCTGTCGGCGGCGCCAAGGCCGGCGGCGCGCTCGAGAAGACGCGCCACGGCATCCCGAGGGACGAGCTGTATCTCTATGAGGACGCCCTGGCGCACGGCCGGGGGATCGTCTTCGCTCATCCCGAGTCGGACGAAGAGGCGGAGGCCGCACGCAAGGCTCTCGTCGAGGCCGGCGCCGAGTCGCTCGAAGCGGCTCGCGAAGCATGGTGGGTCGGGATCCGCGACTCGGAGAAGGCCCACTACGACGCCGCCGAGGGCGATTTCGAGAGCGCCGAGGAAGTCTATCGGCAGGGCTTGCTGGCCGCGCTCCGGCCGGAGTTTCGCGGAAGGAGCTATGAGGAGGCGCTTCCGCGGTTGCGGCAGCGCTTCGGAGACGTCGTGGAGCACGTGGCGTTCCGGCAGGGTTTTTCGCGCGGCGCCGCACGGGTGATCGAGCGCGAGGAGACTCTCGAGCCGGCGGGCAAGGGCGTTTAGACCGTGCCCGAACCCAAGAAAGGAGTCATGTCATGCGATTGAAGGGAATTCTGTCTGCGGCCGTGCTCGCGGCGGCGCTGTGCGGAATCGCCGCGCCGCCTTCCGCCCGCGCGGAGGTTTCTGTCAGCGTCTCGTTCTTCCATCAGCAGCTCGCGCCTCACGGGCGCTGGGTGGTCGCGGGGTCCTACGGCGACGTGTGGGTTCCGGGCGGCGTGCAGACCGGCTGGGCGCCCTACGTCGACGGCGAGTGGATCTACACCGACTACGGATGGACGTGGGTGTCGGACGACCCGTGGGGCGACATCGCGTATCACTACGGGACTTGGTCGTGGGTCGACGCGTACGGCTGGGTCTGGCTTCCCGGCACCGTGTGGGCGCCGGCGTGGGTCACCTGGGCTTACACGGATGACTACATCGGCTGGGCCCCCGTGCCACCGTCCTTCGCGTTCTCCGTGAGCGGTTACGTCGGGAGTCCGATCGTCGTCGCCGCGCCGAGGTACGTCTTCGTGCCGTCGCGGCAGTTCGTCGGCGTGAGGGTCTCGAATGTCCGCGTGTCTCCGCGGGAGAACGCCACGATCTTCCGCCGAGCAGCCAAGGCCACGAGCTTCCCGGTTTCCAACGGTGTCGTGCGCACGGCGGGTCTTCCCACGGAACGCGTCGAGAGAGCCCTGGGCCGTCGGGTCGAGAGGGTGTCGATCGAGCGCGCCCGGACCCAGCCGACGGCCTTCGCGCGCGGCGGGTTCGAGCATGGGAAGAGCATTCCCGTGGTCGCGCCCGAGCGCGAACGTCGCAACGCCGCAAAGAGCGAGGTCCGGACCGAGCGCGGGGCTGCCCCGAAGGCGCACGCGGACAACCGGCACGAAGGGCGAGCGGCGCCGGCACCGAAGTCCACCGAGCTCCAGCGGAAGTCTTCCGGTCACGACGTCCAGAGCAGGCAAGTCGCGCGCAAGGAGTCGGCACCCAAGCCCAAGGCGGACCGGTCGAGCCCGGCGCCGAAATCCGCGCAGGTCCAGCGCAAGTCTTCGGGTCACGACGTCCAGAGCAGGCAAGTCGCGCGCAAGCAGCCCGCACCCAAGCCCAAGGCGGACCGGCCGAACCC
>JBASRI010000319.1:0-1793 GCA_049273755.1 Thermoanaerobaculia bacterium | reverse complement strand
GGGTTCGTCGACGCGGAGTCCGCGCTCGCCCTGTCGGGCCGGCCGATGCAGGAGCGCCGCGGGCTCGTCGTCGGCCGCATCGCGGAGCTGCTCGGCCCCGAAGGCGCCGGCGCGATCGACTACGTCGACGCCGACTGGCCGGCCGAGCCCTGGTCCCGAGGCTGCTTCGGAGCCAACATGGGGCCCGGCGTGCTCACGACGCTGGGCCCGGCCCTGCGTGCTCCGTTCGGCCGGATCCACTGGTCGGGGACGGAAACATCACCCGCCTGGACCGGGTACATCGAGGGCGCGATCCGCTCGGGCGAACGCGCGGCGGCGGAAGTGCACGCCGCGTTGGGTTAGGATGGCGGCTCGGCTCCGGCGCAAAGCCGCCCGCTGATCCACCGCAGGAGAAAATCCGATGACTCAGAACCTGAAGGGCGCGCGCGAGGAATCCGCGTACGTCCTGGACTTGATCGGCAAGAAGACGCTGACCCCGCCCGAGCAGAAGCGCGTGATCGAGGATTCGGTCCGCTACTGGACCGACTACGTCAACCCCGGGTTTCTCGAGTACCGCAAGTCGGTGTCCACGGACTATACGGCGGTCGAGTGGGAGGACCACGGCGCGGTCTTTCGGGACGTGCAGGGGAAGGAGTTCATCGACATCCTCGGAGGCTTCGGCATCTACGTTACGGGCCACAGGCACCCGAAGGTGCTCAAAGCCGTCCGGGAGCAGCTCGACCGCCAGGCGATCCACTCCCAGGAGCTGATCGACCCGCTGCGCACCTACCTCGCGCACCTGCTCGCCCTGGTGACGCCCGGAGACCTGCAGTACTCCTTCTTCACCAACTCCGGCACGGAGTCGATCGAAGCCTGTCTGAAGATGGCGATCCTGACGACCGGCCGCCAGAACTTCGTCGGCGCGATCGGCGCCTTCCACGGCAAGACGCTGGGCTCCCTGGCGGGCACGTCGAAGGCGATGTTCCGCGAGCCGTTCCTGCCCTTGAAACGCTGGACACACGTGCCCTTCGGCGACGTGGACGCGCTCAACACGGTCGTCGCCGGCGGAGACTTTTCGGGCGACCGGATCGCGGCGGTCGTCCTCGAGCCGATCCAGGGCGAGGGCGGCATCAACGTGGCGCCTCCGGGGTATCTGGCCGCGGCGCGCGAGATCTGCGACAAGTACGGCGCGATGCTCGTTTTCGACGAAGTGCAGAGCGGCATGGGCCGCAGCGGCAAGATGTTCTGCTGCGAGCACGACGGCGTCGTGCCCGACCTGATGGCGCTCGGCAAGGGCTTCGGCGGCGGCGTGATGCCCATCGGCGCCTGCGTCGGAACGCCCAAGACCTGGGAGAAGTACATCGACAACCCGTTCCTGCACACGACGACCTTCGGAGGCAACCCGGTCTGCTGCGCCGCGGCGATCGCAACGCTGAACGTCCTGCTCGAGGAAGACCTGCCGAAACAGGCGGGGGAGAAGGGCGAGTACCTGCTGCCTCGCTTGAACGGCCTGGCGCAGAAGTACCCGAAGGTGATGGCCGGAGCCCGCGGCCGTGGGCTGATGCTCGGCATGGAGTTCGTCAGCCACGAGCTGGGATATGCCGTCGCGAAGGCCCTCTTCGGGCGCGGCATCCTGATCTCGGGCACCTACATCAACGCGAAGGTCCTCCGCGTCGAGCCGCCGCTCGTCATCACGCAACCCGAGATGGACAAGTTCCTCGCGGCCCTCGAAGCGTCGCTCGAAGAGGTGGGCAAGGGCCACGCAGCGTAACTCTTGTCATCCCGAGCGCAGCGAGGGATCCCTTTGAAGCCGC
>JBASRI010000313.1:0-7198 GCA_049273755.1 Thermoanaerobaculia bacterium | reverse complement strand
CGACCGGCCCGTGGCGGTCCCGCACGCGCCGCGCGCAGCGGGCGTGTGGGGTGCTGGAATCGAGCCGCTCGCTCCCGCCGCGGCGGCTCCGGAGAGACCGACGGCGAGCTTGCAGGGAGACCTCGAGGTCTTCGGGCTGCCGGCGCTCCTGCAGAGCCTCGGCGACTCCTCCGCATCGGGCACCTTGACCCTGCGTCCCCCCCAAGGCGGCGAGGTGTTCGGATTGATCACGCTGCGCGATGGCAAGCTCCTCGAGATCCAGCGGGGACACTTGCGCGGCGAGGATGCCTTCTACCAGCTCTTCGAGCGGCCGAACCCCGGCCAGTTCGCGTTCGTCAAAGGCGCCGTCGCCGACGCGGCCGGAGCGCCGCGCGAGATTCTGCCGTTGACCCTCGAGGCCATGCGCCGCTACGACGAGTTCCAGGAGACGGCGGCCCTCGTTCCGGACGCGATGGGTGTCGAGATCACGGGCACCCGGCCAACCCCGCACCCCAAAGAAAAGGATGGCAACTTCCTGAAGGCCCTCTGGGACCGTGTGCGACAGGGAGGCACGGCGCTCGAGATCGAGGAGGCCGTGCCTTCGGACTCGTACCGCATCCGGCGCTCCCTCGCGCACTGGCTGGAGGAAGGCTCGGTGCGACAGCGAGGGGGGCAATAACGTCCCAGGTCGAAAGTCCCAAGGCCCAGGCGGTTTCCCTGGACCTGGGACCTGGGACCTGGGACTCCTAGTTCTCTTTGACGGCGTCGTAGACGCGGCGCACGGTGATCTCAGGCATCGGTCCGTGGGCTTCGATCCGCGTGACGACGGTCAGCTGCGAGCCGTCGGCGGCGACGGAGTAGGTTTCCGTCCGGCTCGGCCCCCTCTCGGGTTTCATCTCGACGACGACGCGGTCCTCATCCCAGTGCGCGGCTATCTCCACGGTGCCCCGGCGAGGGCGTTCCTCCGCGATTTCGCGGCCGTCGGTGTAGAGGAAGTGCTCGTGTCCCGCTCCGTCGGCGATGACGAGTCGCGGATCCTCATGATGGATCGTCAGGGTCGCCCAAGCCTTCGCGAAGGCCGCCGGATCGCGAGGTCCACCGTCCTTGTTCGCTCCGCCGCGCCACGCTCCACGCGCCCCGCCCGAAGACGGCGGCACGTTGCCCTGCGCCTTCCTGGCCTGGTCCATCTTCTGGTGCGCGTCGTCGCTGAGCTCCTTGTTGAGCTTCCAGGTGCCCGAGAGATTCGCCGGCTCCGCAGCCAGCAGCGCCGAGGCGAGCAGGAATCCGGCGCACGTCCAGCGGATCGGGGCCGAGGCTTCGAATCGAGGTGTTTCCATCGTTCCATCTCCTTTCGATGGAATCTACGAGCGGGCGGGTCGCCCCGCGGCGTTTTTGTCCCGACCGGGCCGCCGGATGGCGCGAGCCGCTTCCGCCCTGGCGTCCCCGATCCGGCCTCCCGCGGCGGTCCGCCTGCGACTCGTGCCGCGATCGTTCCCGCCCGAGTTTCCCGCCGTTACGGTGCGGGCGGGCGCTAGAATCGGCCGCAGTGGCCGGTCGCGAACGCGCCCGCGTCACGCGCCTTGATGCCACACACCGCGCCCACATCGGGGAGCCCCTGGAACCGGGCGGCCGTCCTCGCCCTCCTCTGGGCGACGCTGGGCCTGGCGGGGGTGAGTCAGTTCTACTTCGTGCGGGCCGACCTCGGAGAGCGGGCGTCGCCGCTGCGCGCATTCTTCTTTCCGCCGGTGCTGGACTGGTATCTCTGGATTCTCTTCATCCCGGCGGTCGTCTTCGTGGCGGCGCGCTTCCCGCTGGATCGCGCCTCCTGGCCGATCACCCTGGGGGCGCACCTGGCGACGTTGCTGCTTCTCGCCTGGGCGCACCGCGCTCTCTCGTCCTGGATCCTGGAGCAGGTCCGTAATCGGGATGCCTTCGCGACGTTCGTGATGCGCCCTCCGCGGCCGGGGCCGCCGCGAGGCATCGGTCCCGGAGGGGTCCTCCGGGGAATCGCGCCCTACGTGGCGCTTTCCGGCGCCTATTACCTGCTCGACTACTACCGCAAGTACCGCGAGCGGGAGCTGAAGGCCGCCGAGCTCGAGCGCGAGCTGGCGCGGGCGGAGCTGTCCGCGCTGCAGATGCAGCTCCAGCCCCACTTTCTCTTCAACACGTTGCACGTCATCGGGGTCCTCATGCACACCGAGCCCGATACGGCCCATCGCATGATCGCCCAGCTCTCGGACCTGCTCCGCATGTCGCTCGACGGGATGGCGGAGCCCGAGATCCCGCTCGACCGCGAGCTCGCGTTCGTCGAGCGCTACCTGGCGATCCAGCAGGTGCGTTTCCGCGACCGGCTGGCGGTGCGCTATGCGGTCGGGGAGGAGGTTCGGAAGGCGCTCGTGCCGAACCTGATCCTCCAGCCTCTCGTGGAGAACGCCGTCGAGCACGGCATCGCGCCCAACGCCGGTCGGGGCGCCATCGAGATCGAGGCCCGGCGGCGCGACGGCGCCCTCGAGGTCCGAGTGCGCAACGACGGCCGGCCTCTGGGCGCGAAGGTCTCCGCCGGGGCGGGGATCGGCCTCGAGAACACGCGCCGGCGGCTGGCGCGGCTGTACGGTTCCGAGGCGCAGCTGGAGCTGGCCAACGCGGCGGAAGGCGGCGTCGAAGCGCGCGTCCGGATTCCGCTGCGCCTGGCCGCGCCCGAAAAGGAGGATCGCTCCGATGCCTAGGATCCGGACCCTCGTCGTGGACGACGAGCCCATCGCGCGGGATTGGCTGCGCACGCTTCTCGCGGAGGACCCCGACGTCAAGCTCGTCGGCGAATGCGCCAATGGGGCGGAGGCGGTCGCCGCGGCGCTCCGGGAGCTGCCCGACTTGATCTTCCTCGACGTGCAGATGCCCGAGAAAGACGGATTCCAGGTCCTCGAGGAGCTCCCGGCCTCCCGCCCGCCCGTCGTCGTGTTCGTCACCGCGTACGACCGCTACGCGGTGCGGGCCTTCGACGTGGACGCCGTGGACTACCTCCTGAAGCCCTTCGACCGGGGGCGGTTCCGGGACGCGCTCGCGCGGGCCAAGCGGCAGCTGCTCGGCGATCCGAAGGGCGAGCTCACATGGAAGCTGCTCTCGCTGCTGAAGACGGCCGAGCCGGGGCGATCCGCGGCGACCCGCCTCCTGATCAAGGCCGACGGCCGCATCCAGGTCCTGCGAGTCGCCGACATCGACTGGATCGAGGCCGCAGGCCACTACGTGAACGTGCACGCCGGCAAGACGACACGGTTGGTCCGCGAGACGATGACCGAGCTCGAGACGCGCCTCCCCTCCAAAGGGTTCGTGCGCGTGCACCGGGGCGCGATCGTCAACGTCGACCGCATCCGCGAGATCGAGCCCCTCTTCCACGGCGAGGCTGTGCTCGTGCTCGCCGATGGCAAGCGCGTGACCGTCAGCCGCAGCTTCCGACCCAAGCTCGAACAGGCTCTCGGAAAGGGCGGCGGAGCCGCCTAGCGCCGGATCCAGAGCGTGTCGTAGCGGACGACGGGATTGGCCCCGAGAGAATCCAGTCCCTCCACGTCCGGCCGCACGAAGCAGTACACCTGGTCGTGGAAGAGGGGAAGCAGGAGAGCCTCGCGCGCGATCAGATCCTCGACGCGCCTGTAGACCGAGTGGCGCATCCGGGGATCCAGCTCGGCCCGGCCTTGCTCGGCCAACTGATCCAGGTCCGGCCGGCCGGCGTAGCGGCCCAGGAAGCCGGACTCGGAGTGAAGCACGCCGTGGACGAACGTATCGGCGTCGGGATAGTCCGCGTTCCAGCGGCCGACGTAGAGGTCTACGTCGGGTTTCTTCTCGAACTCCAGGTACTCCGCCATCGTCCGGTTTGCGGGGCGTACGAGAAACCCGATCTGCCGGAACGCCTCGGTGAGCTGGCGGAGGAACGCGGAGAATTCGCCGAAGAAGATGGGATGGATGGCCGCGGAGAGCTCGACCCTCTCGTGCGATAGGGTTTCCTCGGCGGAGCTGTCCGAAGGTGCGGCGGAGGCGCTTCCCGGCTCCGGCCTCGGCCCGGCGGTCGAGTGGCCCAGAAGGCCCGGGGGGATCAGGCCCTGGGCCGGGATCGCCAGCCGGCCCAGCGTGCGAAGCACGAGTCCCGGAACGTCCACCGCCTTGACCAACGAACGGCGCCGCTCCACATCCCGGAGGACGCCGCGGTGGCAGTTGAAGACCACGAAATACGTCGTCAGGCGGGGACTTTCGCGGTAGCCGCCGGCGAAGCGGGGATCGTGCCGGAACGCCTCAGCGTCGGCCGGGAGCAGGTCCCAGGCGAGGGACAGCCGGCCGGCCAGGAACTCGTCGCGAGTCTCTTCGGGGGATACGCCGAATCGAAAGACCACACCCTCGCTGCGCGGGTGTCCTTCGCGCCAGTAGTAAGGGTTGCGCTCGAGCTCGAGCCTGCGCCCGGGCTCGAAGGCGACCACCCGGAACGGTCCGGTCCCGACGGCCCCGTTCTTCCAGCTCGACCCGATCGCTCCGGTGCCCTCGGGGACGATCGCCGTTGCCGCGAAGGAGACCACGGCGGGGAAGAAGGAGACCGGCTTCTCCAGGTCCGCGTAGAACTCGGTCGGTGAAACGATGTGGAATCCTTCGAGATCCGTCGCGGCGCCCTCGATCAGGAGTCTGGCCCCCCGGATGGGGGAAAGCAGGTACCGGCTGCCGCTCTGCGTGTTGAGCAGAAGCCGCTCGAAGGAGTAGCGAACGTCGCGGGCGGTCAGCCTCCTCCCGTCGTGGAACCGCACGCCCGGCCGGAGGCGGACACGGATGCGCCGTCCTCCGTCCTCCATCATGGTTTCCGCGGCGAGCCAGGGGACGATCCGCGAGCCCTCGAGGGGCCAGGTCAGTGGCTCGAAGACGTTGGGCAGCACCTCGCCCTGCTCGACGGTCTCGGCAAGGCCGGGATCGATGCTTCGAAGCACGCCTGCGATCGGGATGTTGAGGGTTCCCCCGGCCGCCGCTCGCTCCGGGACGATGCGGCTCGAGGCCGTCGCCTTTCCGATCTCGGAGTAATTGACGTAGGGCGCCGTGCTCCGCAGCTGCACGCCCCGTAGTCCCGGCCCGCCGACGCGGTAGTCCACGTCGTGGAAAAGCGGCGCCAGGATCGCCGCCTCCAGCAGATCGTGCTCGAATTTGCGGTAGAGGCCCTCCCGGACGGCCGGGCGCGCCTCGCTTCGGGCTTCCTCGAGGATGCGGTCGGATTCCGGCGACGAGTAGAAGGCGCGCAGCCGGCCCCCGCCGGAGTGGAAGAAGCCGAACGTGAAGTTGTCTGGATCGTCGTAGTCGGCGATCCAACGACCGATGAGCAGGTCGATCCCTTCCTGTGCGTGCCAGCACTCGAGATATTCGCGCATGGTCCGAGTCGCGACTTCCACCTCGACCCCGAGCTCTCCCCAGATCCGGAACAGCTCCTGCGTGAGCGCGGCGTACTGGTCCTGCAGGATGGGATGGACGGCGGCCTTGAGACGCACCGGAGACGGTAGGCCAGCCGTGCGCAGCAGCTCGATCGCCTTCTCCCGGGGAAGTTGCGCCCGCCGTCTTCCGGGGTCGTGCCCCAGGATTCCGGGCGGGATCAAGCCGGTGGCGGGCATCGCGAAGCGGCCGAGAGCGCCCCAAACGAACTCCTGGCTGTGGACCGCGCCCGCGAGCGCGCGCCGGAACGCTGGGTTCGATCCGGCCGGGCTTCCCGTATGGAAGACGGCGAAGTACGTGTTCTTCTTGGGTGTCTCCACCAGGCCGGTCCGGAACCGCGGCTCACGGAGGATTCCGTCGAGATCCTGCGGGAGCAGGTCCCGTGCCAGGTCCAGCCGGCCCGACCGGAGACCGTCCGCGATCTCGGAGGCCTGCAGCGACGCCTGGAACTCGATTCGGTCGAGCCTCGCGGAGGGTTCCTTCCAGTACCGGGGGTTGCGCTCGAGAACGGCACGGGAGGGCGCGTGCTCGACTGACCGGAAGGGCCCGGTGCCGATTGCGGCCTTGGGGTCGCGGCCGTCGGGCGGGGCGATGGCGATGGCCGTCCGTCCGTCCGTGAGGAGCGACGGAAAGATCGGAAGCGGATCGCGAAGCCGGATCTCGATCTCCCGCTCCGAGGGCGCCGTGATCCCCGTGACGCCGTCGCCTTCCTCTTTCAGGTATTCGGCGACGCCGAGGATCGAAACGAAAGCCGCGGGCATCGCGCCCTGTGAGAGGCGGATCGAGCGCTCGAGCGACGCCTTGACGGCCGCGGCGGTCAGGGGAGCCCCGTCCGAGAAGACGACGCCTTGCCGAAGGTGCAGCCGAATGGTGCGGGAGTCGTCCTCGAGCGACCAGCGCTCGCAGAGGTTCGGCGTCAGGTTTCCCTGGGCGTCCGTCGTCACGATCGTCTCGAAGACGTTCGCCAGGACTTCGTGCTCTTCGGTCGTCTCGTAGACGGCAGGCTCCGTCGCGGCGATGGGGTTCGACATGGCCACCACGAGCGTGCCACCCCGGGGAATCTCCTCCTCCACGGGCTTCTCTTTCGGAGCGAGCCGCTCGATCTCCGCCTGATAGGCCGAGACCTTCGCGTACTCCCCGCGGAGGTTGGCCACGGTCGCGCCGAGCGCGAGCAGCTTCATCAAGTGGTCGGAGGCTCCTCCGGCCTGCGCCGCTTCGATTCCGCGCTCCACCCAGCGCCGGGCATCGTCGGTCCGGCGAGCCTGCCAGGCGGTCTCCGCCGCGGCGTGCATCGCGCCGATGGCCTTGCCCGGCTGCGCCGCCGCTTCGTGGATCCGGACCGCGGCCTCGGCCTCCCGGAGGGCCCCGTCGACGTTGCCGGACATGCGGTAGCCCTGGGACAGAAGCATCCGGGCGTCGCCTTCGAGCGCCCGTTCGCCTGCCCACTCCTCGTCCTCGAGGTACTCCAGGGTCACCTTCGCGACGCGGATTGCGTCCTCGGGGCTGAAGTTCTCCAGCGACTTTTGTGAAAGCTTCAGGCCGTACTCCACCGTCTTCTCAGGGACGTCGGCCTGCGAGAAGTGGTGGACGAGCTCGGGGTAGACTCTCTCGAGCCGGCCGGCGTACCGTTGCTCGAGCAGGTCCGCGTACTTGCGGTGCAGCGACCGGCGCTTGCGCCGGGAGAGGGCGGCATAGAGCACGTCGCGCACGATTCCGCTGGCGAAGGTCAGCCGGTCTCCGCGAGACTCCCGCTCCTCCTCCAGGATCC